>NZ_CP063204.1:2075000-2375000 GCF_019904275.1 Zunongwangia sp. SCSIO 43204 | reverse complement strand
CCTCGATCGGTTGCCACACCAATTTGTGGGATTTCGATAAGGAAGATTATCACGAATGGGTTTATGCGGAAGGTATCGATCAATTATTCGGGCCAATTATTCCGACGGCGAGTAGTATAAACACTTCTTACAAAGGAAAGAAAATAAAAATTGGTGTAGGGATTCACGATAGTTCTTCGGCATTATTACCTTATATTTTAAGTAAGAAAAAGCCGTTTTTATTGCTTTCAACAGGAACCTGGAGTATTTCGTTGAATCCGTTTAACGAAGAAAGTTTAGCAGAAGAAGATATTAAAAACAATTGCCTGAATTACCTGCGTGTCGACGGAAAGCGTGTAAAAGCTTCTCGTTTTTTTATGGGAAATGAATACCGAATTCAGGTTGAAAAACTTGGCGAATACTACGGAAAAGAATACGGCTATCACCGCGATGTAAAGTTTGACCAAGATCTCTATTTAAGATTGATTGAAAAACCATCGATTTATTTCAAATTTGAAGGAATCTCATTGCAACGGAAAGAATTACACCAAACCGATTTAAAGCCTTTCCCAACTTTTGAAGAAGCCTATCACCAATTAATGATCGAGCTGATGGAATTACAGATTCACACCATTAGAAATGCGATAGGAAATTCACCTATTTATAAAATTTACATCGATGGTGGTTTTACCGATAATGATGTATTTATGAAATTAATGGCGCATCACTTTAGCGAATTTAAGGTATTATCAACGCATTCACCTTTAGGTTCTGCCCTGGGTGCGGCGATGGTGATTTCTAATAAAAAGGTAGATTCTAAATTTTTAAAAGAAAACTATCGAATGAAGAAATTAGTTCCGCTGCTGTTAACGAAGTAGTTTTTAGTAGTGAGAAGTTAGTATTGAGAGATTAGATGCTAGAAAATAGAGAATAGACCAGTGATTAAAGAAACAAGAATCAGGAGGAATCTTAAGCTAAAAATAAGCGTCATCCCAGACTTGATCCGGGATCTCATCAAGTAAATACTGAATGAAGAAAATAAGAGAAAACTTAAAGCTGAATACATTCAATTTTAAGCTCAAATAATATCAACTGTTAACTAGTAACCGTAAACAGTAAACTAAACCAAACCTATGGCCTTTCCATTTAACACCGAATATCCGTCGATCGAATCGCTTCGTGAGCGTGCGCAAAAGCGTATGCCGCGTTTTGCATTCGAATACCTGGACGGAGGCTGTAACGAGAATATTAACATCAAAAGAAATACCGATGAAATTAGGGAGATTCAGCTAAAACCCAGATACCTGAAAAACTACAGCAAATCGAGGTTAGAAACTGAATTGTTCGGTATTAAATACGATGCTCCTTTTGGGATTTCACCAATTGGTTTACAAGGTTTAATGTGGCCAAATGCACCCGAAATCTTAGCAAAAGCATCGTTGAAACATAACATTCCGTTTGTTTTGAGTACGGTAACTTCCACAAGTATCGAACGAGCAAGTGAACTAACGGAAGGTCGCGCCTGGTTTCAGCTATATCATCCTACCGAAGATTGGTTACGTGACGATATTTTAAAACGAGCTGAAGCCGCTGAAGTTCCGGTTTTGGTGATTTTATGTGATGTTCCCACTTTTGGCTATCGTCCAAAAGAGATTAGAAACGGACTCGCAATGCCGCCGCAAATGAATTTCAGAAATGTATTGCAGGTAATGGGCAAACCCGCCTGGGCAATGGAAACCCTAAAACACGGCGCGCCAAATTTTGCGACAATGAAAAAATATATGGAAAAAGGGATGAGCATTAAACAGCTTGGCGCCTGGATGAATGCTACTTTTTCCGGAAGATTAAATGAAGAAAAAATTAAACCGCTTCGTGATCTTTGGAAAGGGAAATTGGTCTTAAAAGGAGTCGTTTCCGATGAAGATGCTGAAGAAGCGATTCGATTAGGTTTCGACGGAATTATCGTTTCCAATCACGGCGGAAGACAATTAGACGCAGGGGAATCGACCATAAAGCCACTTTCTCATATTGCCGAAAAGTATAAAAATCAAATTACGGTAATGATGGATAGCGGAATCCGTTCCGGTCCCGACATTGCTCGCGTTATGAGTAGCGGTGCCGATTTTAGCTTTTTAGGGCGATCGTTTATGTACGGCGTTGGCGCTTTAGGCGATAAAGGCGGTGATCATACCATTGCAATGCTAAAAATGCAATTACAACAAGTTCTGGAGCAAGTCTGTTGCGAAAAAGTAACCGATTTACCGAAGTATTTGGTGAAGGAATGATTAAAGTTGAAAAGTGAGATTTTAGAGTTTAGAAAAGAAATGCTAGAATATAGACTCTAATTTCTATTTATAAAAATGGCCTATCGAAAGCTTATCGTAAAATTAGAAGGGAAAATGCCGTAAAATTTTAGGCTGTTTGAGCGGTAGCGAGTTCCTAAAATTTAGGCTTCGAACGATAAATTTAGATAAGTGTTCGTAAGCCTTGATTTTTTGGTTCGTTTTGTATCAAGACAAAATGAAAAGAGTCTAACCTTGAATTTAAATAAAATTTTATTGGAATTCATAACTCTCTACTAAATCGATTGAAATAAAGTAATAACAAAATAAAGGCTGAAAGCTAATCGCTAGTAGCTAACATCTAAAAAAAATGAGTCAGGCACAAATAGAAGAAGAAGTATTAACCGAAGAAGTTTCGGGAGAATTTGAACGCGAACGTGTTCCTGAATCCAAGCTAAAAAGTTGGAAAAGCTTTTTAGGAATGTATGCCGGTGAGCACGCTGCCGGAACCGAGTTTGTAATCGGTCCGCTTTTTTTAACTACCGGTGTTAGTGCCTTCGACTTGATCATCGGATTACTTTTAGGGAATTTGATGGCAGTTTTAAGCTGGCGGTTTCTCACTGCAGAAATTGGCACCAAATTTAGATATACACTTTATTATCATTTAGAAAAAATCTGTGGAAAACGACTTGTTACGGTTTATAATTTGGCTAATGGAGTATTATTCTGCTTTTTGGCCGGAGCAATGATCACGGTATCCGCAACCGCGGTAGGCGTTCCATTTGATATGGAGATGCCTAAATTAACCGATACAATGCCTAATAGTGCCACCTGGATAATAGTTGTTTTGGCTATTGGAGCTGTAATATCTATTGTTGCGGCAAAAGGATATGGTATGGTGGCGAAAGCTGCCAATTGGATGAGTCCGATTATCGTAGCTGCTTTCGTGATCTGCGGAATTGTTTCGTTAGTGAACTTAGACGTACATAGTTTTTCTGATTTTTGGAACATTTGGGGAGAAGGAAGCGAACCTTTTCCCGGGCAAATAAAATATACGTTCTGGCACGTATTCTTATGGTCCTGGTTTGCCAATGCCGCAATGCATATCGGGATGTCAGATCTATCGGTATTTCGATTTGCGAAAAAACCAAGTTCTGGTTGGACAACAGCTGCCGGAATTTACATAGGGCATTATATCGCCTGGATCGCAGCTGCATTATTATACGCTGTATACTTAAAATCTCCTGAAGCTCAGGCTATTTTAGCCGACGGAGAAGCACCTTCGGTAGCACCGGGGCCATTGGCATATAATGCGATTGGTGTTTTCGGAATTATTGCGGTAATTCTTGCGGGATGGACTACGGCAAACCCAACAATTTACCGAGCAGGATTGGCTTTTCAGGCTATTATTCCAAAGGTTTCTACGGCTTGGGTTACTATCATTGCAGGAACAGTAGCAACCATTGCCGGTTTATTTCCTGCTTTTGCTATGAAATTATTAGGTTTTGTAGCGCTTTATGGATTCATTTTAGCACCTATCGGAGCCACTATTGTTTTTGAATATTTCTTCGGAAAGAAATTTGGCATTCAATCTTTCTATGCTGAAAAATCGGGGACTAAATTTAATCAGCCCGTCTTTTGGGCTTGGGTGATTAGTTTTGGTGTATTCTACTTTATCTCCATTCAATTTGATGTATTCTTATCTTTCGTTACTCTACCCGCCTGGCTTTGCTGCGGAATTCTATATTTAGTTTTTAGCAAAATGATGCAGAAGAAAACAATTCCAAGTTAAAAATTTAAAATTTTCAATATAATATAAGGACTATTTTATATAGTCCTTTTTTAATATAGAAGTTTAAATTCTATGTATTAAGATTATATATCTTGAAGTAGTTTTTATAGTAAACTTACCTTGGTGAGGCATTCGTTGGAAACAAATTTTAATTTCGAGGCAAACCTAGGAGCATTATAACCTCTGGCGGAGCCAATAAAATTACGAGAAATTAAAAAATCATTCTACAGAAAAATATAAAGATTTACAACCAATCCAATCTTTACGGTTATCTATATAAATTTAATTAAAAACTTAACTTATGTTAATAAAAACCAAATTAGAACTGAGTTGAAGCTTATTTTCAAAATCAAAAGTAAATGACAAATAATCAGTTATTAACATTAATTAGAATAAATTTTATACATAAAACGATTTATCAATAATAATTTATCACTAAAGCAGCATAGTGCAGGATACGAAAACGTTTTCATTAAAGTAATTTAGATTTACTAAATAATTAACATACAAATATTTCAAAATAATACCACAACTATTAATTACATGAAAGTTTTTAACAGATTAATAATCTTTCTTGCCATCATTTTATTCATTAGTTGTTCTGATAAAGAATTCGATGAATATTATGGTAGACCAGAAAACTTGGAACAACCCATTTATCAAACATTAGAAGAGAAAAGTAACTTTAGTTCACTACTCCGTGTTATAGATAAAGCTGGATATAAAGATATATTAGGCAAATCCGGATATTGGACGATGTTTGCCCCTAACGATAATGCTTTTTCGGAATTCTTGGAAACAGAAAGTATATCAGATATAGAAAGTATCGATTCTATATTAGCAGGTAAGATTGTAAAATATTCCTTAGTATACAATGCGTTTAGAAGAGAACGGTTACCAGATTATCAATCTTCAACCGGATGGATAGAAGATCAGGCTTTTAAAAGAAGGACTGCCTACTATGACAGCTTCAGGAATGAAATGGTTGATGGTCAACAAATCGTCGTTGTTGGTTCTAATCGTAATAATACGAACGGAAGTAATTATTATATCAATGGTGATAACAATAATAAATATATTACATATTTCTCTGAAGGTTTTATGTTAGAACAAGGATATACTAGTTATGATTACAACTTTTTTTATCCCAACGAAGAATTAACAGACCTAACTGTTATGAACGCTCAGGCTATAAATGTTGATATTATTGCTGAGAATGGTATTGTCCATGAAATTGACAGAGTCCTTTTGCCTCCACAAAATATTGACAATTATCTATCAGAAAACGCCAGTTACAGCCTGTTCTATGAAATAATGGAGAATAATCTAATAAATTATATTTTTAATGAAGACGCAACAAAGAGCTACTATAATTTCACAGGTAATTCTCAAGATGTTTTCGTAAAGGTTTATGACCAAGCGTTGCCATTTTCGCCTAATAACGAAAATTTTTTTAAAGAAATGGATAATGATGGGCAATCTAATGGATATACTTTATTTGCGCCTGAAAATTCTGTTTTTCAAGAATTTGTAAATGAAGTTCTTTTGAAAAATTATTCTTCACTAGAACAAATGCCTAAATATATTTTCGAAGATCTCTATAATGCACATATGTGGCCTAGTAGTGTTTGGCCGTCAAAGTATCAAGCATCCATTAACGGTCTAGACGAAGAGCCTAGATTTGATTTCAACACTGATATAATAGATGTTAAATTACTTAGCAATGGTTTCTTTTATGGAACAAACAAAGTTCAGGCTTCAAACTATTTCTACAGTGTCTACACATCACCTTATTTAGACCCAGATTACACTTTGATGACCCGACTATTGAATGATACTGACGGTTATCGAAATCTAATTAGCAACATAAATAGAAGATGGACATTATTCATGATGTCTGACGATGTAATGAATAATTTAGGATATAGTTATGATATAGATCGATCTGAGTGGGTATACGAGTCACCAGAAAATGGAAATATTGTGACTGGGAACATTGCAAAGCAAAGAGCATTAAGAATATTATATAACCATATTGTTTATACGCCAAATAATGAACTTGAAGATTTATCTGGTTCTGGAATTATTAGAACTGGCGATAATGAATTACCAGGAGAATACATTAAGTATGAAAACAATAGAGTTTATGCTGCAGGAAATGAAGTGCTTGAAAATTATGTGAATATTACAGGATCAGAAACTCAAAATAACGGTATTGTTTATTATACAGACAACCTTTTAGAATTTAGTGAAGAGGCTCCAGGAATAGATTTGAAAAACCTTGCTGAAATAGAAGATTCACCTTTTCAATATTTCTTCAATTATTTAGAAAACTCTCAATTTTATAATCCTGACGGTAGTACTTTATCTATTGTTACATTAGGAACTCGATACACCTTTCTAATTCCAAACAATAGTGCTATTGAGCAAGCTGTACAGGATGGAGCTTTACCAGCGACAGAAACTGGTGAGCCTAACTTTAATCCGAGCACATTCGAAGATCAAGAATTAGTTTCAAATTTTATTAGATATCATATAATTACTGATAGAATAATTTCCGACGACGGAAAAGTAACAGGAGATTACGAAACTTTACTTCAAGATAATTTAGGAGAATCAACCTACTTAACATTCGAGACCTCACCAGGAAATCTAAGTATAACCGACAATAGTGGAAGAGATGCAAATTTTATTCCTTCATTTAGTAATAATCTAGCTGATAGATCTTTGATCCATTTAATAGACAACTATCTCTTATATACCGAATAAACTAGTATGAAACATAAAACTACTCAATTCCTTTACAGCTTTTCATTTATTATCATTTTAATGTATAGCTCATCTATTCTGTTCGCTCAAGAACAACAAATGGTAATAAGAGGTACTGTAATTGATGAAAATACTAAAGAACCTGTTGCAGGCGCTACAATCATAGAACAGGATAAAGAAAAAAGAACAATAACTGGCGTTGTTAGTGATTTTGATGGAAATTTTGCAATAAAAATTAAGAACAGTAGTAATAATTTATCTGTCTCAATTCTTGGATATGAGTCCAAAACCTTACCTATTACAAACGAAAGACAAATAACTATCGAATTAAAATCTTCAATTGATCAACTTGATGAAGTAAGAATCAGTATGCAAAAAAAAGCAACGGAAACAGGTCTTTTAAATATTGCAGAGCGTAATCAAACTACAAGTGTAGTAACAGTCGAGGCTAGTGATATAGAAACTTCACAGGCAGCGTCTATCGACGAGGCATTACAAGGCCGAATGCCTGGTGTAGATATCGTTGCGACGAGTGGTGACCCTGGTGCTGGAATGCAAATCCGAATTCGAGGAACTTCATCCATTACCGGATCTTCAAATCCACTTATCGTTGTCGATGGTATGCCATATGAAACTGAAGTTCCCGATGATTTTAACTTTGGTAGTGCTGATGCTCAGGGCTATGCTGCTTTGTTAAATATTGCACCAACTGACATAGAAAACATTAGTGTTTTAAAGGATGCTGCTGCCACAGCTATGTGGGGGGCTCGAGCAGCTGCTGGTGTTTTAATTATAAATACAAAAAGAGGGTCTGTAGGTAAACCAAGAATAGGATATACTTTCCGAGGAACATATTCTGAATTACCAAAAACAATTCCTATGCTAAACGGTGATCAATATTCACAATTGATCCCTGAAGCTTTTATGAATAGAAACGGTGTTCCCCTAAATACGCTTACTACGAAAGAATTTCAGTACGATCCTCAAGAAGTATATTTCTACAAAAATTATGGAAATAACACTAACTGGATAGATGCAGTAACACAAACAGGACTAACAGGAGAGCATAATCTCTCCTTACAAGGTGGAGGAGAAAAAGCTCGATATTTTACTTCGGTTGGTTATTATGACTCGAAAGGAGTGGTTAAAGGTACAGGTTACCAAAGAATTAATGGAAGATTAAACCTAGACTATGTAGTTTCGGATAGAATAAGATTCAAAACTGATATTGCTTATACTCATAATAATACAGATAGAAATTATGAAAATATAACTGGTGAAGCCTACACCAAAATGCCAAATATGAGTATCTATGAATTCAATGAACAAGGAGAACTTACTCCTAACTATTTTACTCCAGCTCAGAATATTCAGGGATTATACCCTGGTACTTTTAATCCATTAGCCATGGCTGAATATGCTACAAATGAGCAAGTAAGTGAACGAATAGTTCCGCATTTCAACCTTAATGTAGAACTCATACCAAAACGATTGATCTCTACGTTCGATCTACAATTTGACTTTAATAGTACAAAAACAAAAACTTTTCTACCGCAAATAGCTACTGGAAGACCTATTACAGAAACAGTTGTGAACAGGGCTTCTGATGCAGATGTTGACGTTACCAGTGTAACAACAAAAACAAATTTCATTTATACTCCAGACTTTGGTGAAGATCAGGACTTACAAGCAATATTATCTCTGCAAACTAATGATTATAGGTATGAATCACATAATGCAATGACCTCAAATACAGCTTCATCCTTTCTCACAGATCCTTCAGTTCCCTCTAGAACACAAAACTCAACTCTAGATTTAAATGCCAGAAGTTTACAATCAAGAAACGTTGCTGGATTAATTAACGCTCAATATAGCTTATTAGATAGATACATTGTTAATGCTGGAGTTCGAGCAGATGGAAACTCTAAGTTTGGCCCAGCAAACCGTTATGCGGTATTTCCATCTATTTCATCAAGATGGAGAGTTTCTGGAGAACCTTTTATGGAACAATATGACTGGATCGACGATTTAAGTGTTCGAGCGAGTTATGGTCAATCTGGACGAGCTCCCAGTAATGATTATGGATACTTTAGTAACTATACAAATTATAATACACAATACTTAGGATATAATGGAGTCTATCCATCCAATATTCAACTAACTAATTTAAGATGGGAAACTCTAACTGGTAAAAACCTAGGTTTTAACCTTCAAATGTTAGATCGCAGAATTATTTTAGATGTTGATTTGTATCAAAATACAACCGAAGATTTAATATTTAGAAATCTTGATTTAACAACTGTTTCAGGCTACAGCAATATTGACAGAAATGTAGGTACAATAGACAATCAAGGCTGGGAAATTGGTCTCTACACGACCCCTATTAAAACTGATAAATGGAATGTAGACTTTAATTTTAATATTGCTCATAACCAAAACGTTATTCGTGAGATATCGGAATATTTTCCCAATGAAAGTGGAAATGTTACAGTTAACGGTGAGTTCAAAAGGTTTTTACAAATAGATAATCCGTTTGGATCTTTTTATGGATACCGTTTTAAGGGAGTATATCCTGATCTAGAATCAACACAGGCTAAAGATGCTAATGGAAACGTAATAACAGGTCCTAATGGTCAGATAGTATATATGCGCTTTAACTATCCTAACACTGATTATATTTTTCAGCCAGGAGACGCGATATATGAAGATATCAATAAAGATGGTAATATAGACAGCAGAGATGTAGTATATCTTGGTAATAGTAACCCTAAGTTTGTTGGCGGTTTTGGTCCAACAGTTACATTGAACAATCAATTCAAACTGCTATTGTATTTTACATATAGACTTGATTTCGATGTTGTAAATGGTACTGATATGGTCACTACTAATATGTATAATTGGGATAATCAAAGTACAGCAGTACTTTCCAGATGGCGCAACCCGGGTGATCAAACAGATATTCCCAGAGCTATTAACGGAGCAGGCTACAACTGGCTTGGTTCTGATAGATATGTAGAAGACGCATCTTTTTTACGTTTCAGATCTGTCACATTTAGCTATAATTTTAGTAAATCTTTTCTGAAAAATTTAAATATGAATGATGCAAGAATATATATAACAGCAGATAATCTTCTAACATTCACAAAATATAGAGGTCAAGATCCTGAAGTAAGACTACCCGGAGGTGATCCTTTTGATATGTCTATAGACTACTCTAGAACTCCTCCTACTCGTCGCTTATCGTTAGGTATTACTACAAGGTTTTAATAATAATAATGTTATGAAAATAAAAACAATACTCATATTAGTTATCGCTTTATCCACTATATCATGCAACGACTATTTAGATCTTAGGCCCCCAAATGGTACTGTAAGACAAGAATTCTGGAAAACTAAAGAAGATGTTCAAGCAGCTGTAATTGGTATTTACTCTGAAATGGTAAGTAATCAAGACTTTGCCGAACGCCTTTTCATTTACGGCGAATTAAGGGGAGATATGGTTATACCAGGACAAAATGCATCCGATAACCAAATTTTTCTAAATACAACAAACATTCTATCAACCAATGCGTTAACAGACTGGGGAATGTTTTACAGAATAATTAATTTTTGTAATACGGTAATAGACCTTGCGCCTCAGGTTCTAGAAGAAGACCCAACACTAGATGAAGAAGAGCTAGAAGGTTATCTTTCTGAAGCTTTAGCTATCAGAGCATATTTATATTTCACATTAGCGAAAACATTTAAAGATGTACCGTTAAAATTAGATGCCACTTTAAATGATAATGATAACTTTCAAATTCCAACTTCATCACAGGAGGAAGTTTTTCTTCAAGTAATCGAAGACCTTAACCAAGCTGAAGAATATTCTATATCAGACTATGGTAATTTAGCAGAAAATAAGGGACGAATTACCACATATGCAATTAATGCTATGCAGGCAGATGCTTATTTATGGCTTAATGATTTTACAAATGCTCTTGATGCAACCAATAAAGTTATAGAATCTGGTAACTTCGAATTAATCCCTGCCAGTAACAGCTGGTTTGGAACCGTATTTGGCGAGGGTAACTCTAGTGAAAGTATTTTCGAACTTCAATTTAGTGATGAAAATTTAAACTCATTCATTAATGTATTTTTACAAAGAGCAGAATATAGAGCTTCAAGTAGAGCTGTCACTGAAGTCTTTGGAATAGATAGACAAAACCCTGAAAACCAAGACATAAGAGGCGAGAGAGCTTCTATAGTAGCCAGTGGTGCTGAAATCTATAAGTTTATAGGATTAAACAGTGAGCAGCGTAAAACAACTACTACTTCAAACACACACTGGTTTTTCTATAGATACTCAGAGGTTCTTTTAATGAAAGCTGAAGCTTTAAATGAATTAAATCGCGGAGAAGAAGCAATTGCTATTGTCGAAGAAATAAGAGAAATAAGAGAGGCTATAGAAATCACAGAGCTTAATCCTGCAGCTAATGATAAAACAAGTATTTCAGATTATATTTTAGCTGAAAGATCTAGGGAACTAGCTTTTGAAGGAAAACGCTGGTTTGATGTTTTAAGAGTTGCTAGAAGAGATAATTATGCGCGACTTGATCTAATCTTAAGTATGGCGCTCTCTAGCGCCCCACCTAACCAGCAACAGTCAATACTAAATAAACTGCAAGACCCTAATAGCCACTATTTACCAATTAACCAAAATGAGCTTTATACGAATAAACAATTGGTGCAAAATCCATTCTATAACTAAAAAATTTAGCCATGAAAATATTAAAACATAAGATCTTTTATATTCGACTTCTATTAGTTATTTTCTGTTTAGTTCATTCAAGCTGCACGAATGAAAAATATAAAGAATCTACAGACGAAACAGTTAATATTACAGAGTATCTTAAAAACAATGAGGAAAATTATTCACTCTTTCTAGATATTCTAGAAATTAGCAATTATGCCTCATTTCTAAACACTTATGGCACCTATACATTATTTTTGCCTACAAATGAAGCTATTGATAATTATATAGAAGAATCTGGAGCTAACACTCTTGAAGAGTTAAACATAGAAAACTTACAGGAACTTGTAAAACTTCATATCCTTGAAACTAAAACATTTACAACAAATTTTAATGATGGTAAAATAGCTACGGCAACAATGCAAGGGCAATTTTTGGTTACTGGCGCTACTAATAATGAAGGGAACTCCTCTATTGTTGTTAATAAGGAATCACGTATAATACAATCAAATATTGAAGTTGGAAATGGTATAATCCATGTAATTGA
Source organism: Zunongwangia sp. SCSIO 43204 (assembly GCF_019904275.1). Lineage (GTDB taxonomy): Bacteria > Bacteroidota > Bacteroidia > Flavobacteriales > Flavobacteriaceae > Zunongwangia > Zunongwangia mangrovi. Next base: position 2,362,899 of record NZ_CP063204.1, on the reverse strand, counting down.
CAAGGTACTACCAATTGCGACCAATACATTAGCTCAAGAAATTGAATCCAGAGAAGAACTATCTATATTTACACAGGCATTAAAAGAAACTGGATGGTATGACTTCCTCAATCAACCAATTACTTACGACCAAGATAGTATTTCTAGCCATCTTTCAATAATTGCTCAAACAAATAACGTTTTTGCTTCTTCAGGCTTCAATACCTATCAAGAGTTAAAAAATCGTTATAGCAACTTAGATAATCCTGCTAATCCAGAAGACAGTTTAAATCTATTTGTAGCATATCGTATACTACCGGGACTTAAATATGTAGCAGATTTAGTCACTTCACCTGCACATAATACTGAAGCTCCTCAAGAAGTAATAGGAATAAAATTAGCCCAAGATACGGTTCTAATTAACGAGCAAACCTTTAATGGTATTTTAGAAAAAGGTGTGCCTTTAAATCGAGATCAAAGCGATATTACAACAACTAATGGAGTTATTCATTTAGTTAAAGAAAATTTTGAAATAAAAAAGCGATTCCCGTATCCTGTTTACTTTGATCCTGGTGATCAACCTGAGATAAGAAGATTAGCTTCTGTTTTTAGAATTCCTGGACAAAATGCTTCATTCTCTCAAGAAGATCTACAAGATGTTGACTGGGAAGGAAGTAATGAAATTTCTTATCGAGTAGACACACCAGGAGGAGGAACTTATGGTCATGGTTATTTTGCTGACGTCATAGAAATACATAGGCTTAGAGATGGGTATATTAATAACCTTACATTTACCACTCCGGTTATTATAAAAGGAACTTACAAAATATGGGTGTCCTATCGCGCTGCTCCTAGCGCACCAACAAATGTTCAGGTTTATTTCAATGATGAAGCACTTTCTAGACAAATTAATTTTACTGAATACGGTAATACAAGTCAGCCAGAACGCGTACTGGAATCACAAGGATACAAGATCCCAGTTTCCCCACAAACAAATAGGTTTAATTCCAGACTATTAGGTATTGTAAATGTTGAAAGTACAGGAAGGCATAAAATTAGGTTTAATTCATTGTCTTCTGCTGGTCAACAAACATGGATCGACGTGATCGAATTTAGACCAATTGAAATGGATCAAATTTACCCAAGATTTTCGCCCAACGGTCTAGTTGAAGAATAAAAGTACTATAGATAAAACTATAATTAAAAAAGAATGATAAATTCAAATAACTATATTAAACTAATCTTTATTTGGTTTCTAGTGATCATAATTTCTGGCTGTTCAGATCCATGGAATGATCGCATAGATGATTCAGAAAATAATCAGATAAAGCAGAATCTAAGTGAACAACTCGTTAGTAACCCTGAAACATCTCAATTTGGACAATTGCTTAGAGAAACAGGCTATGATAGTATACTTAACTCTTCAAAGACATATACAGTTTGGGTTCCTAATAATGAAGCAATGAATCAAGTAGATGAAAACCTTTTATCTGATATAGAACAAAGTCGCTTATTCATAAAAAACCATATTGCTTTATCTACATTTACATCTACGAGCAATTTAGATACAGTGACAGTTCATATGCTTAATGATAAATATTTGCAATTCATAAATGGAAATAAAATCGATGAATCTCAACTAATTACTTCAGATCATTACGCAAGTAATGGAATCTTTCATACTATTAACCAAGCATTAGTACCTAAATTAAATATTTGGGAATATCTAATGGAAAATATAAGTGACTATGAAGTAAGTAATTATCTAGAGACTTTAGATGATTTTAATATTTACCATAGAGCAGATAGTATAGCTAAGGCAAATCCAGAAGCTCAAAATATTTATGCAGACTCACTTACTAACTCATATCTTTTTAATGTATACAATCTAAACAATGAAAGAAATAAGTATACATTTTTTTTAATGGAGGATGATATTTTCATTGAAGAAACGAACAAGTTAAAACCATATTTAAATAAAGGACAGACAGATTCTACTGAAGTTTTTGCAAAATATTTCAATCTTCGAGACTTGAGCTTTCAGCAAATTTTTGCTAGAGAGAATCTGCCTGATACTCTAACTTCCCAATTTGGTGTAAAAATACCTATTAATAAGCAGCAAATAATTGAAGAAATACCATTAAGTAACGGAATAATTTATCGCATGAGCTCTTTGAATATTCCTTTAAATTCAAGATTAGTAACAACAATTATACAGGGAGAAGAACCAAATAGTTTTAGTAGAAATGATCGAGAAGAATTCATTTTCTATCGGGAAAAATCAGATCCTAATGGAAATATAGTTAATGACATAATGGTTAGAAATCACGGTATTGCTCGATTTTCTATTAACTATAGTGCTAGAGATATGTACAGTACAACCTATCAAGTTTATTGGAGGGCAGTAAACGATATTCAGAGCAATACCTTTCAACAACAGTTAAGAATAGGTGGAAGGAGGTCTAGCGTAGAAGGGGAGGAATCTAATATTATTGATCCTATCACAACTCTACCTTATACAAATGTTCCTCCAGACATTTACGAAGAAGTTTATGTAGGTGAATTTACACTCGAACAAGCTGGTAATATTGATTTTATATCTCTGATTGCCGCTAATACAGGTTCAAATGGTAATAACACTTTAACACTGGATTATCTTAGGTTAGTTCCTGTAATTCAATAAATTCATTTTAAATAAATTAATTATTATGCAAAAATTTTTACAACTAACCTGCTTTATAAGCATGTTTTTTGTGGGAACACTTAGAGAAAATCTCTATGCACAAATAACTGAGAATATCAGCAATACTGAAGACACTCTTTCTTCTCCTGAAAAAGGAATTTTAGTTAAAGGTATTGTAAGGGATGCTAAAACAGGAATAGGAATTTCAGGTATTAATTTAGCATCAGCTACTTTTGCCACGGCAATAACCAAAGATGATGGCACATTCAGTATTAATGTTCCACATCTGGATGCATTATTGAGCATAAACGGACAAGAGTATCAATCGAAAGTACATCCATTAAAAAAACAAACGAATAACATTGAAATTTTTCTTTTTGAAAAAAATTACTCGCAATTTTATCAAAAACCTGACCTACAAGTAGCTGAAAAATTTCAATTTGAAAATTCAAAAGCAACAACTGTAACAGCTTTTGAAGATACTCAATGGGGTAATCCAGTACAAGAATCTGTTAGCAATTTTCTGCAAGGAAAAATAGCAGGTTTAAATATTGTTAGAAAATCTGGTGTACCAGGATCAGGAAGCTATCTTACATTACGGGGTATCAATTCAATTTATGGATCTAATAAGCCTTTAATTATAGTAGACGGGATGATTTATGATGATGAAGACTATGGCTCAGGGATTATTCAAAATTATAGTTCTTCACCTTTATCCGACATAGATGTTAAAGATATTGAAGATGTTACAGTAATAAAAGACGGCTCTGCATTATATGGTACCAAAGGAGGTAATGGAGTAATAATTATAACTACTACTCGACCTAATCAACTAAGTACAAAAATAGATTTTACCATGTATGGTGGGGTAAATCAAAGTCCAGATGAACTGCCTATTCTGGAAGCTTCAGATTATCGCACCTATCTCTCCCAAATATTTTCAACTCAAGAAAATGGAAGAGAATTACTAGAAAATCAGGTTTGGATGATAGATGATACGGAAAATGAAAACTACCATCGCTATCATAATAATACCAATTGGCAAAATAAAATATATAGAACCGGTGTAAATCAAAACTATTATTTAAAAATTAGAGGAGGTGATGATATCGCTAAATATGGGTTATCAGTAGGCTATCTTAAAAGCGATGGCGTTATGGCTAAAAATGACTTAGAGCGCTATAATATGCGTTTAAATGCATCTCTACGTCTTACAGAGGCTCTTTCTATGGATGCTAGATTTTCTTTTGTTCGAAATATTCAAAATCAGTTTGATCAAGGATTAGCCTATAAAACAAATCCACTATATCTAGCATTAACTAAAGCTCCTTTTACAACTACTAATGCGGTAAATGAGGAAGGAGAGGTCTCTCCTAACCTTGCTGATGTTGATACGTTAGGAGTAGGTAACCCAATCTCTATATTAGAAAATGGTATAGGTAGAAATGAAAATTACAGATTTTTTGGAAACTTGCATTTTAAATATACTTTCAACGAAAATTTTGCTGCTAATACAATTCTAGGTCTAACCTATGATAAAGAACGTGAGAACTTTTTTATTCCAGGCCAGGGAATTGCAGATATTACTTTGCCTACTGCAATCGCAGATAACAGAAGTGGTAGTGAGGTTCAACGTCTATACACTCTTTTTACTGACACTTATTTAGATTATAATAATATATTTAATCATAGGAATTCTATTGATATTAGACTAGGATTTCGTACTCAATCAAATGAATCTGAAAGTGATTTAGGATTGGGATATAACTCGGCTACAGATGATTTTACGAGTGTGGGAGCAGGAAGCAACTTACTAAGATACGTAGGCGGTCATTTAGGAGAGTGGAATTGGCTTAATGCATATTTTACTACTAAATATAACTATCTCTATAAATACTATTTAACACTAAACGCATCACTTGATGGCTCAAGTAGATTTGGAAATGAAATCCAAAAGAGTAGTATTACAATAGGAGAAAATAGCCTCTCCACTTTAGCATCGATATCAGGCGCATGGATCTTATCTTCAGAACCTTTCTTTAAAAATGCTAAAGCTTTAAATCTATTAAAATTAAGAGCTACACTAAGCTTTAGTGGAAATGATGATATTGGAAATTTTACAGCACAAAAATACTATATATCACAAAACCTCCTTGGATTACAAGGCTTGGTAAGAGGAAATATCGGGAACCCAGAGTTGAAATGGGAAACAGTAAGAAAATTAAATTTCGGAACAGATATTTCAATTTTTAAAGAACGATTGAATATCAGCTTTGATATATATAAAAATCAAACAAAAGATATGATTACTTACGAGTCATTAAATAATGCAACAGGTTTTGAATATATGGTAACCAATAGTGGGGAAATGAAAACTACAGGTGCTGAATTAAGTTTGAATGCTCGAATCATTAACAATAGTGAACTAAATTTTGACCTGGGAGTAAATATCGGTAAATATGAAAATGAAATGACTGCACTTCCTGGCGATCCTATTCTTACCAATTTTGGCCAGGCTACGTACATTACAGCAGTAGGTTACGAGGCTAATCTATTTTATGGATATAAAACAAATGGTGTGTATTCCTCTACTTCTGAAGCTGAAAATGAGGGCTTATCAAAAAGAATGAGTAATGGAGAATTAATACCATACAGTGGAGGAGACATGCGTTTTGTTGATGTTAATGGAGACCTGATTATTGATGAGAATGACCGTACTATAATCGGAAATCCAAATCCTGAATTTTCCGGTAGTATAAGCACAAACATTAGTTGGAAAAAATTTGATCTTCAAGGATTATTCACATTTTCAGTAGGAAATGATATTTATAACTCATTGAGACATAATTTAGAAAAAATGGACGGCTATGAAAATCAAACTGTTGCAATTAATAATAGATGGAGAACTGAAGGACACAAAACAAATATTCCTAAAGCTACATGGGGGGATCCATTAGGGAATTCCAGTTTTTCAAATAGATGGATAGAAGACGGTTCATACCTTAGATTAAAGACACTAGTCATAGGTTATAATTTCAATATTAATAACGAAGGTTATATAAAATATGTAAGACTTTATGCTACCGGAAATAATCTCTTAACATTTACAGATTATCTTGGTTACGATCCAGAATTTAGTGCTACGAATTCCATTTTCGGCCAAGGAGTGGATATTGGTTTAACACCACAATTTAGGAGTGTTCAATTAGGATTACGCCTAGGATTATAAAAAAATAATATTATGAAACTTAAACAAAAATATAATCTCTTTAGTTTTTTTACATTAATTATATCAGCTGCTTTATTTATTTCTTGTAGTGACTATTTAGAAGTCGAACCTAAGGATAGACTAGTAGAAGAACAGGCTTTTCTTGATGTTTACGACGCAGATGCTGCCGTAATAGGCATATATGGAAAATTTTTGACTATAGCGGATAAGTATGTTATTTTAAATGAGTTAAGAGCAGACCTTTTGAGCACCACTATGAATTCTGAACCTCAATTGAATGAAATTCAGATTCATGAAGTAAGTGAAAATAACTCTTATGCTAATCCCAGGGAGTTCTACGAATTGATAAATAATTGCAATGATGTACTAAGAAATTTCGATATTATGCTGTCTCAAAATCGTCTCACAGAAAACGAATATGAGCAAAGGTATTCCGATATAGGTGCGCTTCGATCTTGGTTATATTTACAAGTAGGAATTCACTATGGTAACATACCTTACATTACTGAACCAATAGAAAATATTGATGATGTAAAAAATAGAAGTAGATATCCGCGAATTTCATTTGATCAGCTGTTAGATGAATTGATTAATTTCACGAATACACTGTCTTATTTACCTCCCTATTCATCAGAAAATTCTATAATTACAGATATAGACGGACACAATACCAGTAAATTTTTTATTAATAAGGAATGTTTATTAGGAGATATTAACTTATGGAAAGGTAATTACACTGAAGCTGCTTCGCATTATAAAAATGTTATGAACAGTACTGACGATTGGGATATATATAGAATGCCTTTCTCATTTCCTAATGCAGAAGGGATTGCTGTAGAGTATCTTAGATATAGAGATCAGGATACAAGATCTCTTATAAACTCGAAAACAGATGGATGGGGGAGTATGTTTGTACGGGATCGAGATGATCTATGGAATACAGAATGGATATGGTCTCTTCCATTTGATTCTAACTTTAGTCCTGAAAATCCATTCATAGATTTATTCTCAATGCAGGGCGGAGAATATCAATTAAAGCCATCTCAACAAATCATTAATTTATGGAATAATCAAACTCAGCTTAATGGATTTCCTTACGACGCCAGAGGAAGAAGATTTAGTTATTTCACGGTTAACGAGCAACCTGTAGTTAAGAAATACCTTTATAATTATATAGATTTAGAAACACAAATGCCTGTCGATATATTTAACCGTGATGGTCGATGGTATCTATATAGAGCAGCAAAAATGCATCTACGTTTTGCCGAGGCCGCTAACAGGGATGAGGAACATCGACTTGCTAATGCATTACTTAATAGTGGAATTCAATCAGCTTATACGGTTGAAGGTGCTATAGATAAAACAGATATAGAACAAACACACTTACCATTCCCTTATGATTTTGATGCTCGAAACGGTGATTTTCCTAGGTATAGATCAACCTGGCATAGAAATACAGGTGTGAGAGGTAGAGCATATGTTAGACCTGTACCTGTAGTAGGAGATAGCTTAATCTCAATAGAGAATAATATAATAGAAGAGGCTGCTCTCGAATTGGCTTTTGAAGGCAATAGATGGGGTGATTTGGTTCGGATTGCTTTACGACGTAATGATCCATCATTCTTAGCAGATAAAATTTACTCAAAACTGGCAGCTGAGAACAATCCGCAAGCTACTTCAATTAGATCTAAACTAATGAATCCTAATAATTGGTATTTACCCTTTGAATGGGAAACAGAAGAAGAATAAAAAAGACCAAAGGAAAGTTTTAATACAACAGACCTAATAAAAAGAATATGAAAACTATACAAAATAAATTATTAAAATTGCTATTGATCTCTTTGGTATTCAATTTATTGTCTTGCGATACCGATGATTACCCTTTATCAATAAACAGTGATAATCAATCGCTATCCCCTATAAAATCTCTAGAATTACGATCAGGAAACAGCATGGTGCTTTTAGAAGGATTTATTGATGATCCCAATGTATCTGAGATCAAGATCTCATGGAATGACAATGCTGGCTCTATAACAGTACCGGTTAGTACATCAACAGAAATTGATACTATTCAAGAAATAATTGGTGACTTAGAGGAGCGTCTATATATCTTCGAAGTTCAATCTTTTGACGAATCAGGTAACAGTTCTAAAATTATTTCAGGAGGAGTAGAAGTTTATGGGGCTCAATTTATTAGTCGTTCTACAAATCGAGAATTGAGTTCCAGTGCACTTCTAGATGAAAGATTAGAAATCAATTATGCTCCTGTAGATCTTAGTAGTGGAATAATTGGAACAGAATTAATTTATGAAAATACATCTGAAGAAAACATAGAAATTTTCATAGATCCAAATCAAAACTCACTAATTATTCCAGATTTTAAAAGCGGTTCTTCATATAGCTATCGAACTGCTTACGTTCCTTCACTAACAGCTCTTGATACTGTCTATACTGAATACACTAATTTTACACCTGTACCTATTCCTATGATCACTTTTATAACAGATGATTCTAATGATGATGAGCAAATTAATTGGCTTAGGGATCAAGGTTTTTATGTTTCTACCTATTATAATTCAACATTAAGTACAGCATCACAGGAAGATATAGATATGTTAAACAATGCAGATTTAATTATAATAGGACGTAGCGGTAGTTCTGGAGACTTTGGAGGTGATCAAAAAACTTATTGGAATTCTTTAACTGCTCCGTTAATTCTTAATACTCAATGGGCTGCTCGTTCTAATAGACTTAATTGGTTTGATAATGCAGGGAATCCAATAGCATATACTCCTGGAAATGATGATATTGTTAATGCACATCTTCCTATACCTACAGATTTAGTATTTAACGATATTAATATAATGGAAAATAATTCAATTCCTTGGTTACACACGCCTGTAAACCTACTTTATTTAAACAACCCCACTAACGGTGAAATTTTAGCGTCAAGTTTACCTGGTGATGCTGATAATGAAAATGGTGGAGCTATTCTATTTGTAAGATTTTCAGCAGACACAGAATTTTATGATGGTGCTGGTGAGTCGGCGGCTGGAATCAGAACATATTTTGGATTTGGAAGTGATGTAGATGGTACATCATATTACTTCCCACTTACTGAACAAGCTAAACAGGTATACTTAAACGAAATAAATAGAATGCTCCAATAAAATAAAAACAACAGTGTCTTGATATTTGAATTGGCTAATGAACTAATATTTGATAAAATCTTCCAATATTAGTTCTTATTTTATTTTTCTTTGATAGCATGAAATATATTCAGGCAAGTACAGGACACAAAAACTTAATTTTTACAGCATTTTAGTGTAAATTTCACTACTATGACATTAAGAACTTTACGACAGTTACTCATATTATCGATTTTTATCATTTTTTCTTGTAAAGAAACTGATAAAAAAATTGAATCAGAAAAAACGAGTGATCCCCTGGCCTGGATTGATAAGGTTGGGGCTAAAAATGTAGATTTTCAGGATAAAACCTATTGGGTAAACGATTTTGGAGCTAAAAACGACTCTACTTCATTGAGTACAGAGGCTATTCAAAAAGCAATTGATGAATGTGCTGCAAATGGAGGCGGAAAAGTTTCTTTTAAACCTGGTATTTATCTTTCAGGATCGATATTCGTTAAAAAAGGGGTTCATTTTAATATTCCTGAAGGTGCAGAATTAAGAGGAAGTGAAAATATAGAAGATTACCCTGAAATTGATACCAGAGTTGCAGGCATTGAAATGAAATGGCCAGCTGCATTAGTGAATGTTAACAATCAAAAAGATGTTCTTATAGACGGCGCCGGTATTGTAAATGGCCAGGGAAAAGTTTTTTGGGATTATTATTGGAATCTTAGAAAAGAATACGAGCCAAAAGGTTTACGTTGGATTGTAGATTACGATGCAAAAAGACCAAGAACAATTCTAATTTCAGATTCAGAAAATATAACTCTTAAAGAATTAAATATTCAAAAAGCCGGTTTTTGGACGGTACAGGTTCTCTATTCAAAATATGTTACAGTAGATGGATTAACCATCAGAAATAATATTGGCGGGCATGGCCCAAGTACAGATGGTATAGATATCGATTCGTCTGAATGGATTTTAGTTGAAAACTGCGATATCGACTGTAATGACGATAACTTTTGTTTAAAAGCTGGTCGTGACTGGGATGGACAGCGCGTAAATAAACCAACCCAATATGTTGTAATTAGAAACTCTATTGCAAGAGCAGGCTCTGGATTATTTACCATAGGAAGTGAAACCGCTGGTGATATTCGTCACGTTTATGCTTCAAATATAAAAGGTTTAGGTACTAAAAACGGGTTAAACATCAAATCTGCAATTACCCGAGGTGGTACAGTAGAAGATGTTCATCTTGAAAATATTGAAATGGATAGTGTTCGAACTTTTGTGGAAGTTTCCATGAACTGGAATCCAAGTTATAGCTACTCAAAACTTCCCGAAGCTTACGATATAGATTCAGTTCCTAAAAGATGGAGAACACTTTTAAAAGAAGTTGAACCATCTAAGGGGATACCTACTTTTAAGAATATCACTCTTAAAAACATAGACGTAAGCGGCGCAAAAAGAGCAATTAATGTTAACGGTTTAGAAAATTCTTATATCACAGATGTTAGCATGGAGAATGTACACATACAGGCAGAAACCGCAGGACAGATAAATTACAGTAAAAACTGGCACCTAAATGATGTTAGTTTAAAGACAAATGATACTTCAAAAGTTAAAATTGAGAACTCACCAGGCGTTTCTATAGCAGATTCTCTTTATGTAAAATGAGTTTTTGAAACATTCCCTAATCGGTACTATTAGTGGTTTAAGCTAATAATAGTACCGATTTTTAATTGTAAAAAACACATTTTTACACCTGCTTTCTTAAATATATCGCAGTACAGTACAGGATACGTGAACTTTATTTTAAAAATATATTTGAAATAAGAGAATATAAAAATCACCTATCCAAAATGAAAAATTACTATGCTAAAAGCTTTTTAATAGTTTTGATGCTTTTCCTCAGTGCGATAAGTTTTGCGCAGGAAAAAACTATTAGTGGGATTGCCAGAGATGCTAACAATCTCCCAATGCCGGGTGTAAATGTTTTTATAAAAGGAACGGATACTGGTACTCAAACCGACTTTGATGGACAATACACATTAACAGCCTCTCCCGGCGATATTATCGTGTTTTCATTTATCGGAACGAAAACGATTGAAAGAACTGTAGGATCTGAAGACGAGATAAATGTAGTTATGGAAGATGACACAGATAGTCTGGAAGAAGTTGTTGTAGTTGGTTATGGTACTCAGAAAAAATCTGATTTAACAGGTGCTGTTTCCAATGTAAGTTCTGAAGACTTAATGACACAACCTGTTAGTAATGCTTTTCAGGCCTTACAGGGTAAAGCTGCCGGTGTAGATATCACCAGTAGTGAAAGGCCAGGTACTATTGGTTCTATTAGAATTCGTGGTAACAGGTCCTTAACCGCAAGTAACTCCCCACTTTATGTGGTAGATGGTGTACCATTGCTTTCTGCCTCGGCAATAGAAACAATAAACCCAAGGGATATCGAATCTATAGATATTTTAAAAGATGCATCTTCTACAGCAATATATGGATCCAGAGGTGCTAATGGGGTAATCATTGTAACCACTAAGCAGGGAAAAACTGGTAGATTTACATTAAACTATGCAGGTACTGTTACTACTTCAAATATTGTAGACAGATCACCTTCTATGAGTGCTACAGATTTTATTGAATTTAGAAGATGGGCTGCCTATAATCTGGATTCTGCTACTTATGCACATCCTAATTCACCAACAAGAGATAACGATGCTTTAATCTTCGATAGCCCATTAGATGGGCAAACCTCAAGAGATAATGTTTTACAAGGATGGCAAAACGGAAGTTTTGATGCTTCAAGAGTTAGAAATACAGATTGGACAGATTTTGTAACCCAAACAGGGATTTTGAGTGAGCACACTATTAGTGCAAGTGGAGGTACTGAAAAAATGAATGCCTACGCTTCCTTTGGGTATCTTAATAACGAAGGAACTCAAAAAGGTCAATTTTATGAAAGATATTCTACAAAATTAAGTGCAAGCATTACTCCGGTAGACTGGTTTACTTTTGATGCGAATCTTAATCTTTCTTGGAGCGAACAAGATTATGGTTTTTCTACTTTAGGAGGTAGAAGTGGGTCTGTTCCTAATGCAATTTATGGAGCTTCCAAAAGCATTTATAACTTCGCTGTACCTTATGATGCTGAAGGCAATCTGGTAATAAATCCTGGAGGAGAAACAACCATTTTTACAATTATAGATGAATGGAATAAAAGCACACAACAATCTGAAACCTTAAGAGCATTAGGAAGCATTTCTGCTACATTCGATATTGGCGAAATTATATCTCCACTTGAAGGTTTAAGTTATCAATTTAGATTTGGTCCCGATTTTAGACATTTTAGAGAAGGTGTTTATATCGACGGTACCTCATCTCACCGCATAAATTCAGATGGTAGTGAAGGTACAAACTTTGCCAGATTAAATAACCGTAGGGATTTTAGCTGGACCTTAGATAACATTATTAATTATAACCGCACTTTTGCTGAGAAACATAACCTGGGATTAACATTATTACAAACTGCATCTTCTTGGGATATAGAGAGCTCTAGCATGAGCGCAAATAACATTCCTTTAGATACCATGGAATGGTATAACTTTGGTGCAATAGATATTAGTAACCCAGACAATAATGTAGGTATAGGTTCTGGTTTAAGCGAGCGCCAATTAAGCTCCTACATGGTAAGAGCTAACTATGGTTTTGATGATAAATACCTGCTTACTGTTTCTGGCCGTTGGGATGGAGCTTCACAGCTTAGTGAAGGTAATAAATGGGACTTCTTCCCATCTGCTGCTTTTGCCTGGAAATTAGACAAAGAAAACTTCCTTCAAGACAGCGATTGGGTAAGTAATTTAAAATTAAGACTTGGTTTTGGTACTACGGGTAACTCGGCCGTTGGACCTTATCAAACATTGGGAGATATTACATCAATTTTCCTTCCGTTTAACGGGATGTCTAATCAAATGGGATATACCACAAACGAACCTTATTATTCCAGAGATCAACTTTCTATGGCCAACCCAAATTTGGGCTGGGAAAAAACCACACAGTATAACTTAGGTGTAGACTTTGGTTTATGGAAAAATAGGGTTTCAGGTAGTATCAACGTGTATAGATCCTTTACTTCAGATCTTTTAATGTCTGTAAATATTCCAACTCTAACAGGATTCCCTTCCACAATTGCCAATATTGGTAAAACTAATAACCGCGGATTTGAAATTTCCTTAGATGCAGTTCCGGTACATTCTGGTGATTTTTACTGGGAAACCAATATTAATGCCGCTTGGCAAAAAGATGAAATCGACGAGTTAGCCTATGGTGAAAATGATATGGTAGATAACCGGTGGTTTATTGGAGAGTCTATCGGAGTAATCTTTGGATATGATAATGATGGGCTTTGGCAGGATACACCAGAGGATCAGGCAGAAATGGCGAGGTGGAATGAAAACGGCTATAATTTTTCACCTGGTAATGTACGTCCAAAAGATCAGGACGGAGATTATGATATGACGGTTGACGATCGGGTAATCTTAGGAAATACTGCTCCTAGATGGACTTTAGGTTGGAACAACTCCTTTAGCTACAAAGGTATCGAGCTATCTACATTAATAATTTCAAGACTAGGCTATACAGCATCCTTAGGCGGTGAAGCTTTAACCGCTCATGCCAATCAAAGAGAAATAGATTACTGGACGCCAGATAATCCAGATGCAGAATTTCAAAAACCAATTTTAGGACAGGCTACATCAGGATCTCAGGATGATTTTTCTGGTCTTTTAGGTGTTAGAGATGCAAGCTTTGTTAAGATTAGAAATATTTCTCTAGGATATAATTTCTCGTCAGATTTCTGTTCAAAAATAGGACTAAGCAATCTTAAAATATATGCCCAGGCCGTAAACCCAGGTAGTATCTATCAGTCGGTAGACTGGTATGACTTTGATGTAAACTCAATGACCTTTAATAGAAGCTTTTCTATAGGCTTAGATCTAGGAATCTAAATTATTATTTGAAAAATGTCGAAGATTAATCTTACAAGTATGAAAACTAAAAGAACTTTAAATATATATAAAATCACTGCGATACTTATGGCTTTTGCCTTTGCATCCTGTGCAGACGATTTTTTAGAAGAAGAATTAAGAACCCAATATTCTACTGAATATTTTGAAACTGCTGAAGGCCTGGAAGATCTAACCCTTTCCCTTTACGGAAATATTAGATGGCACTTTGGATATGAATGGGCTTATGGTATCACTCTTTATGGTACAGATGAATTCACAAATGCCAACGACTTAACTAACGAAATGTGGAACACCTATGATAGCCGCTTAGGGCCACAGGGTGCTACTCCAGAAACAGGAGCCGCCAATGGTAATGCTACTTCTCCAGCTGCGCTTTGGGACCAGTTATACTACGGAATTTCTTCTGCTAATATTATAATTGCCAATGCAGATCTTATAGATAACACTGAAATTCGTAATCGTTGCCTGGCGCATGCATACTTTTTAAGAGGTTACAACTATTATCGTCTTGTTGCTCAATATGGCGGAGTGGTACTTCAGCTAGAACCTGCAACCGGTATTGTTAGAAATTTTGAAAGATCTACTGAAGAAGAATCCTGGGCTCAGGTAATTTCAGATTTCAGAAATTCTTACGAACTTTTTGAAGGTGAAAATTTCACTTATGGCCGTGGAGTAACCTGGACAAAAGCTACCGCTGCTCACTTTCTGGCAAAAGCTCTTTTATTTAGAGCATCAGAAAGAAATGACGACTGGAACTCTTCTTATGTAGAATCAGATCTTAATGAAGCTATCGAAGCTACAAGTTATGCTATTGGCGCAAGAGGCGGTTTAGCAAACGATTACCGTGACCTGTATGCTAACTGGACGGGTATAGATAGCGAGGCAGAACAACTGGACGAAATCTTAATGGCAGCAGCCCACAACGGAGATGCCTCTACAACCGGTAGATTTGGTAACCGTACCTATAGTTATTTTACACCACAATTTTCTGCATTCTCTGGCGGATGGGTAAGAAGAGGCGTTTGGATTGGAAGTATGGATTTTCAAAGATGTCGTCCTACAGAATATAGTTATGCAGTTTTCGATCATGTTAATGATTCTAGAATGTGGAAAACTTTTAAAACCGTTTATGGAATTAACAATATTGTAAACCCAGATTTAGGTTTAGAACTTGGTGACCCTGGTGTAGTAATGATCTTAAATACTCAGGATGATAACACGTATAACAACTATACTTTTGGCGCCAACGTACAAAACCCAAACTGGACAGATGATGCCGGTAGATTAGCAGAGTGGGATTTAGGTTCTCGCCAAACTCCTACTTCTGGTTCTTTAACTAACGAAGTTGGACAATTTGTACCAAACTCGTTAGTGCTTTATCAAAATGGTGAATATGTATCTCCTAACTTTAAAAGTACCGCAATATCTAACTTCTTTGCAGGAATTAATAAAACCGATGATGGTTCTCGTTTTGCTGAAAGAGGAGACGCACATAGAGATGTTACCATGGCAAGACTTGCAGAAACCTATTTAGTTAGAGCAGAATGTTATGCCAGATTAGGGCAATATGCCAACGCCATGACCGATCTTAATACCGTAAGAGAAAGAGCAGAATGGAAAAGTGGAGAGAACAGATCTTATTACGTAGATGGATCTCAGGCTTTTGAAAATAACTCTTTAAATACGGGTACGGCAGCAGATAATTATATCAATTCTAACCTGAATATGAATACGTATTACCTGTCTAATCCAGATATCGATGTAACTACAGAAGCTTCAGACTTAACATTAACATCATTTCCTAGCACTCTTCCAGAAGAAGACGAAAGGATAATGACGGCATTAGGAGTTTCTGGAGATTATCAACGTGCGCTTCATTTTATTTTAAATGAACGTACAAGAGAATTATTGGGTGAATGGCAGCGTTGGGAAACCCTATCCAGAACAGGAACATTAATTCAGCGTGCAAGAGCTTTTAATCCTCAGGCAACAGGAATTACTCCTAATAAGCATGAATTAAGACCTATTCCGCAAACATTTATTGATGGTTTATTAAATGATGACGGATCTAATTTATCACAATCTCAAAGAGATGCGTGGCAAAACCCAGGATATTAAGATTTGAATTAGTAATTTGATTCAGTTAGTAGTGTGTAACGCGGTAAGGTCTCAAAAGGACCTTATCGCTATTTTAATCCTAAGCAGTGAAATGCTGAAATTATAACTTTTCTACATGAAAAATTTATACTTAAAATCCCAAGATTGGTCATTTTTCTTTATTCTTTTATTTTCAGGAAGTGTTCTTGTAAATGCACAGAGTAATTCTTTTAAAAGTATTGATAGCAAAGGCAATACGTTAACGATTGAAACTTCTATAAATAACCTAAAAATTGAGTTTTGCACACCTTCAATACTTAGAATAAGATCTTCTAAAACAAAAGATTTTAAAGCAAACGAGCCATACATGGTAACTCGCTACAATTGGGATAAAGTAGATTTTAAGAAAGATGAAAATTCAGCAAAAATAAGCTACAAGACTTCAAAAATTAAACTTGAAATTCAAAAATCTCCATTCAAACTATCGATTTTCGATCTACAGGGAAACTTACTTTCCGAGGATGCTGTAAATCAAAAATCATCTTCAGAAACGATTACTAAAACTTCTAAAAAATTAAAGGATAACGAACACTTTTTTGGTTTTGGAGAGCGTATGGATTTCTTGGATAGACGCGGTAAATCTGTACACCTGGAAGTGGGGCGCGGTATTGGGAAACCTCACATTATTGGAGCCTACAATGTTTTAGAAGCCAACTATTCCCCTGTTCCGTTTTTTATGAGTACCAAAGGCTACGGAATTTTTTATCACACCAGCTATCCATCAGATTGGGATATGGGAAAAACAGATCCTGAGATTTACTCTTTCTCTTCTGAAGATCCTGAAGTAGATTACTACTTTATTTACGGGCCAGATCTTCCTAAAATATTAGATCATTATACCTCGATTACCGGTAAATCTCCCATGCTACCAAAATTTGCCATGGGATTACATGTTGGGACTTATAGCGGCGGAACCTGGGGACATGAAGAAGAAACCTCTGCAAATTATCCGGTTAGTTTAATTGAAAAATTTAGAAAATTTCAAATTCCTGTAGATGTATTGCATTTAGATTCTACCTAGCGAATGTTTGGTGAAAATGGCGGTAGCGGTGCGACAACTTTCGAGTGGCGTGAAACTTTTACGAATACTGAACAAATGTTCGATAGCCTTTACGCATTAAATCTAAATGCTGTTGGTTTGCACGTGCGTCCTAGATTTGATAATGGTAAAAAATTAAGATTATTAGATGATGCTCGTGAGGCGGGTTATGTATATCCTGAACCTAATAATAGCGGAGAATTTGTAAACTTTTTTGATGAAGATGCCGTGAATTGGTGGTGGGCGTGTAGCCGAACAAGGCGCTATGTTTTTTAAAACCGATGAAGGAAGCGCCTTTGGAAGAAAGGCAAACGAGAGTGACAAAACCGGTCCACAAGGCGAAGAAATTAAATCTCTTCATAATATTTTCCCTGTAGCCTATGCAAAAGCGCCTTTCACAAAATATCAGGAATACAACGGGATTAGAGGAATGAACCATACTCGCGAAGGTTATGCTGGTATTCAGCGCTATCCATTTATCTGGGCTGGAGACTGGCCTAGTGAATGGCAATATTTTGAACCGGTAATAAAAGCAGGATTAAACATCGGGATGTCTGGCGTTGGTTATTGGAGTCATAATATGGGCGGATTTGAACATGTGGCAGATCCAGAACTTTATATTAGATGGTGCCAGTTTGGATTTTTTAGCCCAATCGCTCATCTCTTTGGAATGGAACATCCTAATTACAAAGAGCCTTGGAATTATGGTGAAGAAGCACAAAAAATATTCAAACAATACGACGATTTTCGATATAGTTTAATTCCGTATATCTATAGCTCCGCTTACCAAAATCATAAAACTGGTTTGCCATTAATGCGTGCTCTGGTATTGGATTATCAGGACGATCCTAATGTTTACGAAATTACAGATCAATATCTTTTTGGAGATTCGATGATGATTTGCCCGGTAACAACCAAAGGTGCGCAAACACGAGTGGTGTATCTACCAGAAGGCGAATGGACAAATTATTGGACCGGCGAAACTTTTAAAGGAAAACAATATTTAAATGTGCTTTGCCCTATTGAAGAAATGCCAATTTTCATTAAAAGTGGCGCTATTATTCCATCACAGGAAGTACAGCAATTTGTTGGGGAGAAAGAGATTGAAACCATTACACTAGATGTTTATCCTGGTGTAGATTCTAAATTTTATCTTTATGATGACGACGGAAAAAGCCTGGATTACCAAAATGGAATTTTTAGTCTGACTAAAATTGAATTAGAATCTAATCCAAATTCAACAAAAATAAGCATCAATATTCCTGAAGGGAATTACAAGATCGAAAATAGAAACTACCTGGTAAAAGTTCATGGAAGCTTCAGCAAAACTAATGTACAAGCTGAAAATTCTTCCGAAGAAAATATTACTAGTTTTAAAATTTCAGGAAATAAAAATACTATTCTGGAACTCTATAAATAATGAAGTTTAGCACTAAGAATATCATTTTTGGATTATCTTTTTTGATCTTAGCTTTAGTTGCAAGCTGTAAAGAAAAAACTTCAGCAAAAACTGAAGAAAATCAAGATCAAAAAACACCAAATTTTGTAGTTATTATTGCTGATGATGCAGGATGGAATGATATTAGTTTTCATGGTTCAGAAATCAAAACTCCGAATATCGACAAACTTGCTAAAAACGGAATTCAGCTTAACCGATTTTATGTAAATCCAACCTGCTCACCTTCTCGTGCCAGTTTCCTAACCGGGATGCCCGCCAGCCGAATGGGAATTGTAGCACCAATTAGCGGGCGTAGTGAAAAAACCTTACCAGATAGTTCGGTAACGCTTCCGCAAGCGTTGAAAAAAGCAGGCTACAAAACTGCTTTAATGGGAAAATGGCATCTGGGTTTAAAACCAGAAAGCGGCCCAAAAGCTTATGGTTTCGATTATTCTTATGGCTTTTTACATGGGCAAATAGACCAGTATTCTCATCACTATAAAAATGGTGATCTTAGCTGGCATAGGCAGGGAAAGCTTATCGAAGAAGAAGGTCACGCAACAGATCTTATTACAAAGGAGGCTATAAGTTGGCTAAATGAAAACAAGTCACAAAATTTCTTTTTACAATTAGCATACAGCGCACCACATGTTCCATTGCAGGAACCCGAAGAATGGAAAAACAAGTATAATTTTATCGAAAATGAGTCCAGAAGAGATTATGCTGCTGCGATGTCTCATTTAGATGATGCTATTGGAAAAGTGCTAAAAAAATTAGAGCAGTTGAATCTAAGTGAAAATACCATTATTTTATTTTTAAGCGATAATGGCGCTCAGGAAAATTGGTTTCCTAACGAGCAATATGACGGTAAATATGGCCCTAACGATAAATTAGGGAGTAATGTACCGCTTCGAGATTTCAAAAAAAGTAATTATGAAGGTGCTATACGAGTGCCAGCAATTCTTTCATGGAATAAGAAATTTACTCAGGAAAAAATAGAATCTTATACCAGTATTATCGATTTAATGCCAACTTTTTTAGAACTGGCAAATTCTGAAATTCCGCAGCAGGTGGAAGGAAAAAGTATTCTTAAAAACATCCAAAATCAGAAAAATAATAATCACGAAATTTATGTGCGTGGGCATTTACAGGAAAGTTTTATTGAAAAACCCTGGAAATTGGTAAGAACTAGACATTTGAATGCTGAAACTGAATTTGAATTATTCAATATTGAAAAAGATCCTTCAGAAACGTCCAATCTTATCGAAAATGAGCCAGAAATTGTAGAAAAACTGAAGAAAAAACTCGAAAATGAATTCAGTAAAGACGCAAAAGAAGTAAATGTGCCTTTAAAATAGTAAACTACCTATTAACTACTCTCTTAAAAATTAAAAATGTATAAAAACCTTCTATTTTTATTGATTTTGGGCATTTCAACATCAATTTTTGCTCAAAAAAATATTGCTGAAAAACCACTATTTAGGGATCCTGTTCAGGACGGCGCTGCAGATCCAGTTATTATCTTAAATCATGAAACTAAAAATTATGTGATGTTTTATACCAATCGTAGGGCCAAAGCAGATTCGCTGCCAGGTGTTTCCTGGGTTCATGGTACTAAAATTGGTTATGCGACTTCTAAAAATGGTAGAGACTGGACATACGAAGATACTGCTAATTTCGAAGGCCAGCCACAAGATCAAAACGACTTAACTTTTTGGGCGCCAGATGTAATTTATCACGACGGAATTTATCATATGTATGTTACAATTGTTCCCGGAGTTTTTAAAGGCTGGTATCATCCAAGATATATTTCGCATTACACTTCTAAAAATCTAAAAGACTGGACGTATCAATCTGATCTTGATCTATCATCTAAGCGTTGTATCGATGCTTATGTTTTCGAAATGCAAGACGGCACTTTTAGAATGTATTATAATAATGAAAATGATAATAAATCGATCTATTTTGCAGATAGTAAAGATTTATATCATTGGGAGGATAGCGGTAAAAAAGTGGTGAGTACGCGCGGGGAAGGCGCAGTAGTTTTTCAGTGGAAAGATACCAATTGGATGATTATTGATTCGTGGAATGGTTTAAGCGTTTTCCAATCTGATGATCTTGTAAACTGGAAAAAACAAGAAGAACGAATTCTGGAAAAACCGGGTACAGGAAAAGACGATAAAGTAAAAGGTGGTCATGCAGATGTTATTGTTCAGGATGGTAAAGCTTATATCTTCTATTTTACTCATCCCGAAAGAACACCTGAGAATAAAGGTGTAGATGAATATCATACAAGACGAAGTTCTATTCAGGTGGCCGAATTGCAATATGAGAACGGAAAAATAACCTGCGACAGAGATCAACCTGTCCGTTTAAATTTAAAACCAAAGCGAAAATGAAAACAGTAGCTTTTAAAATGAAATTAAAGCCAGGCTTTGAAGCTGAATATAAAAAAAGACACGATGAAATTTGGCCAGAGCTTTCTCAACTTCTTAAAGAAGCCGGTATTTCTGAATACCACATCTTTTTAGACGAAGAAAATCTAGATCTTATTGGCATACAAAATCTCAGCGAAAATTCTACTGAAGCTAAACTTCCAGAGCATCAGATCATGAAAAAATGGTGGGATGATATGGCTGATATTATGGAAACTAATCCAGATAACTCCCCCAGATCAAAGATGTTAAAGTCAGTATTCTACATGAAATAGCTAATATATCATCATAGTACAGGATACCATTCAAAATCTTAATTCATAATTTAGTGTTTCCGAAAATTTAAATAACCAAAAATGAAATCAAAATTAGGGTGTAGCCTTGTTCTTTTCTTATCCGCAACATTAGGTTTTGCGCAATCGATTTCATTTTCAAAAACCCGTAAAGCAGACATAAACTTAACCGAGAATAAAACCTATTCTGAAGATATTGGCTATGGTTTCGATTTTAATTCAGGATCTCAGGTAAAGTTCGAAAACAAAGGTTTTGTTGCCGATACTTCAGTTTATTTTTCAGTAAAACTTCCGGAAGGAAATTATAAAATAGATGTGGTTTTGGGTGGCAAAAATGTTTCTGAAACTACCATAAAAGCTGAATCTCGAAGATTGATGCTGGTGCAGGAAAAAGTGGATGCGCATCAAACCAAAACATTCAGTTTTAATGTGCATTTACACCATCAAGAAATCGCTAATACTTCAGAAAAAGTCAATTTAAAACCACGAGAATTAAATGTTTTAGATTGGGATAAAAAATTAACGCTGGAATTTCTTGGAAATCCGGCGGTTCAGCAAATAACGATTACTCCGGCAGACGATTTAACGACTATATTTTTAGCGGGAGATTCTACGGTGACTAATCAGGATTTAGAGCCTTGGGCTTCCTGGGGACAATTTTTACCGCTGTATGTAAATCAAGATGCCGTAGTCGCTAATTATGCGGCTTCCGGAGCTTCTTTATCATCGTTTAAAACTCGAAAGCGATTTGAAAAGATCTTGTCTTTGCTGAAAAAAAATGATTATCTAATTATCGAATTTGGGCATAACGACGAGAAAATTAAAGGTGAAGGCAATGGCGCATACGGTTTGTACACTAAGCTTTTAACCGAATTTATCGAAGCTGCCCGGGAAAAGGGTGGCATTCCCATTTTGGCGACACCAACGCAACGAAGAGCCTTTAAAGATGGGAAACTACAGCCTACGCACGGTAATTTTCCCGATGCAATGCGAAAAGTTGCTGAAGAAATGAAAGTTCCACTAATCGATATTACCAAGGCGACCACCAAAATGTACGAAAGTTGGGGCGATGATATCTCCAGAAAAGCTTTTGTGCAGTATCCCGCAAATACTTTCCCGGGGCAAACCGAAAAATTAGAAGATAACACGCATTTCAGCAATTTTGGAGCTAACGAGATTTGCCTCGCATTTATGCAGGAAATTAAAGAAAAAAATGTTTCGCTTCAAGACTGTTTTAAAACTGATTTAGCAGAATACGATCCTAAAAAGCCTAATCAACTTTCTAGCTGGACGATTCCTAGAAGTCCACGTTTTGAAAGCATAAAACCTTATGGAAATTAAACAACAATGATCAAACTAAAACTTACTTTCTTTCTCTGCTGTTCTTTGTTTCTTCTGAAGATAAACGCTCAGGAAACGCAAAAAATAATGCTTTCAGGTCCCGATTTTGAGCATCAAAAAGAATGGGATTTTAAAGTAACCGATGGGCAAAATTCAGGCGAATGGACAAAAATCGGAGTGCCGTCGCAATGGGAAACTGAAGGTTTTGGAACTTACACCTACGGCCGTTGGTACAAAGAATTGAACCAGGAAGAACCTAGCAAAGAAGAAGGTTTTTATAAATATGAATTTGAAGTTCCACAGGAATATAAAAATCAGCAAGTAATCATCCATTTTGGTGGTGCGATGACTGATACGGAGGTAAAGATCAACGGAAAACTGGCCGGCGAAAAACATCAGGGTGGTTTTTATGAATTCAGCTACGATATTTCAGATTTAATCAATGAGGACGGAAAAAATCTACTGGAAGTTCACGTTTGGAAACATTCAGAAAATCATAATGTAAATAGAGCCGAACGTTATGCAGACTGGTGGTTGTTTGGTGGTATTTACCGCCCCGTTTGGCTAAATATTTTACCGAAAACTAACATCAAGCACGTCGCTATCGATGCAAAAGCAGACGGGAATTTAACTGCCGATTTAGAGTTTGAAAATCTTCCTAAAAATACCGAAGTTGAAATTTCGCTGATCGCAGATGGCGCTTCTTCTTCGAGTTTCAAAAAATTCACAAAAGAACTCGATAAAAAAACTGAAAAACAACGAATTTCAGTTCAGTTTGAAAATGTAAATCCGTGGAATCCGGAAGATCCTAATTTGTATTGGGTGCAATTCGATCTTAAGAAAAACGGAGAAGTTTTACATTCTATCAAAAAACGTATTGGATTCAGAACTTTAGAATTCAAAAAACGTGATGGAATTTACGTGAACGGCACGAAAATAAAAATGAAAGGGATTAACCGCCATACCTTTTGGCCAGAATCTGGGCGAAGTACCAGCAAGCGCATCAGCTTGATGGATGTAAACCTCATCAAAGATATGAATATGAATGCGGTACGTTTTCATTATCCGCCAGACACTCACTTCTTAGAAGTTTGTGATTCACTAGGACTTTTTGTGCTAGATGAATTAGCCGGATGGCAAAATGGATATGATACCGAAACCGGACAAAAACTAGTGAAGGAAATGGTTGAGCGCGATGTAAATCATCCTTCAGTAATTATTTGGGATCAGGGAAATGAAGGCGGCTGGAACTATGAATTGGATGACGATTTTGCTAAATACGATCCGCAAAACAGAATTGTAATTCATCCCTGGGCAGATTTCAACGGTTGGGATGCCCACCACTACCCTACTTTTCAAACTGGCGTGCACCGTTTTGGAAGTGGCGAAAATGTATTTTTCCCTACTGAAACGATGCACGGAACCTATGACAATGGTATCGGTTCTGGTTTACGGGATTTTTGGGAACATTACAGCGAAAGTCCACTTTTTGCTGGGAGTTTCCTCTGGGTTTTTAGTGACGAAGCTGTCTTAAGAACCGATTGGACAGGAGAGCAAAAATATGATTCGAAAGGGAATCTAGCACCCGACGGGGCTTTAGGACCACACCGCGAAAAAGAAGGTAGTTTCTATGCCGTAAAAGAAGTTTGGGCGCCAATGCAGTTTCAACCTTTGCAAATCACACAAACTTTTAATGGTGAGTTCTTAGTTGAAAACACCTATTTATTTACCAATTTGAATGAGTGCAATATCACTTATAAAGTACAGCAAGCGCCTAAGAATTTCTTGTATGTAGATGCTGAAGTACAAACCATTTATAAAGGAGTTTTTAAAGTTCCAGACATTCAACCGGGTGAAACGCGTAAGTTGAAAATGCCTGTAAAAGACAATCTCTTTGAAGGTGATTGGGTTGAAATTACCGCTACCGACAAACACGGAAGAGAAATTTATACCTGGACGTGGAAAATTCATCACGCTGATGCATTTGCTGCAAAATTCATTCAAAAAGACAATGGAGAAAAAGCCAGCGCTACAGACAATGGAAATTCGGTTGTTTTAAGTGGTGGAAACGTTAGCCTAACACTCGATAAAAAGACAGGTGAAATTACCAAAATCACCAACGCAAAAGGAGAAATGCCATTTGTAAACGGTCCTCGCCCCATTGGGATGCAAGCTGAAGTGGATAAAATTGAAATCAAAAACAACAAAGAAAATGCTGTAGCTACCGTGTTTTATAATGGTGGAATCGATCATATCAAATGGACCATCACCAACGATGGAAGAGTACATATGGAAGCGATTATGTTGAAAAACGCTGGACGAAACAGTGGTTTTGATGGTGCATTTTTCCAGGGAGAAATTAGCAAATTCGGACTTACATTTGACTTCCCTGAAGAAATCGTTGAAGGTTTCAAATGGTTTGGAAAAGGTCCGTACCGCGTTTGGAAAAACCGATTAGACGGTGTGGAATACAATGTTTGGGACAAAGATTACAACAACACCATTACCGGAGAAAGTTTTGAAAATCTCATCTATCCTGAATTTAAAGGATACCACGCGAATTTCATTGCTGGAAAACTAAAAGCAAAAGACAAAACTTTTAGAATTTTTAGTGAATCAGATCAATTATTCTTGCGCTTATTTACGCCAGATAGTCCTAAAAATATTGTATCCAGAGCCAAAGCACACCCAAGTTTCCCGGAAGGAAATATTTCGTTTATGTACGAAATTCCGGGAATGCACGCTTTTAAACCGCTTTCGCAACAAGGACCAAGCAGCCAACCAACCAACATCCGAATTAAAAATGGTGATGATGGTATTGCTATGAAATTATGGTTTGATTTCAGAGATTTTGAAGAATAGATTTTAGTAGTGAGTAGTTAAATATGAGATTTAAGAAATTAGATAATAGATTCTAGACTAAAGAAGTAATGAGCCGTCATCCTGAACTTGTTTCAGGATCTCATCCAGATGAATGATTCCATGTCAAGCCTGCCTACCGGAAAGGCAGGCACGGAACGACAAAAAAATAAAGACCTCATAGGTTTTGAAAACTTGTGAGGTCTAAAAAAAAAGAGTCTAGATTCTAAACTCTAATAGCAAAGCGGTCTAGAATCTAAATAACATAAACCAACTGCGCAAGGGATTGCAGCGGCATCCTTTTTTTGCTTGAACAAGTGGCAAAAAAAGATACAGCTAACAGCCTGCCGGCAGGCAGGCAGGCCCGACCCGATAGGGATGCGCCCAAAAAACATTAAATTAAAAATGAAAACAATCAAGTTATTTGCTGTGTTATTCCTTATTGCAAGCTTTGTGAGCTGCGAACAAAAACCAGAAGGCAAACCCACCGTTTACATCATCGGCGATTCTACTGTGAAAAATGGTAGCGGTAAAGGTGATGGCGGACTTTGGGGCTGGGGTGATTATATGGATCAATTTCTGGACACCACCCAAGTCGATATTGAAAACCACGCTTTAGGCGGTACTAGTAGCCGAACTTTCCAGAGCAAAGGGCTGTGGGAACCGGTGAAAGACAGTCTGAAAAAAGGAGATTATGTATTGTTGCAATTTGGACATAACGATAGCGGCGCGTTGAACGATGATTCTCGTGCGCGTGGCACTATTAAAGGAGTTGGAGAAGAAAGCGAAGAAATTGACAATATGCTTACCGGCGAACACGAAGTAGTACATTCTTACGGTTGGTATTTGCGTAAAGTGATCAAAGAAGCGAAAGAAAAAGGTGCAATTCCGGTAGTTATGTCGCCTATTCCTCGTAATGATTGGACAGATGGAAAATTGTATAGAAATGATAAATCGTACGGTGGTTGGGCAAAACAAGTTGCCGAAGAAGAAGGCGTTACCTTCATTAATTTAAATGAGAGAATGGTAAACGCTTTGAATCCAATAGGAGAAGAAAAAGTAACCGGAACATATTTTTACAAACGCGACCATACGCATACTTCGGCACGTGGAGCACTGCTTTCGGCTAGTTTAATCTCGGAAGGTTTGGCAGCATCTGACAATGATTTGAAAACATATTTATTGAAAGATCCGAAAACGCATTTACCTGAAAAAAAAGATATTTTCTTAATAGGCGATTCTACCGTTGCTAGCAATAATGATACGCTGGTAGGTTGGGGTGTTGTTTTCGAAAAATATTTTGATACTACCCGAGTTCGCATTCATAACAAAGCCAGAGGAGGTCGCAGCAGTCGTACCTATCGCGGTGAAGGTTTGTGGGACGAAGTGAAAGATTCCCTAAATGAAGGTGATTTTGTATTGATGCAATTTGGTCACAACGATGGCGGACACATTGATACGCCAAAATATCGTGGTTCTATTCGCGGAATGGGCGATGAAACCCAAGTGGTAGACTTTGGAAACGACAGTACCGAAGTGGTGCACACCTATGGTTGGTATATGAAAAAATACATTGAAGAAACCAAAGCCAAAGGCGCCACTCCAATCGTATTGAGTATGGTTCCTAGAAATATTTGGCACGGAGATAAAGTAGAGCGAAATGACGACGATTATGCTGGTTTGGCAAAACAAGCCGCAGAAGAAATGGATGCCATTTTTGTGAATCTGAATGATGAAGTAGCACTGAAATACGAAGCTATGGGAAAAGACCAAGTGAAAGACTATTTCCCAAAAGATCATACGCACACCAACAAAGAAGGTGCAGAAGTGAATGCCTTAACGGTTGCTGAAAACTTAGAGCAAATTAGAAATTGCTATATCCGCGATTATATTTATTTGCCGGAAGAAGCGAAAGAATAAGCCTATGCATTTCCGAAAATCAATACCAAGCTTAGTTATTCTTTTGTGTTGTCTGTTAAAATTGAATGCGCAAGGATTTGACCGACAAGTATTCAATTTTAATCCTGATTGGAAGTTTCAAACAGGCGATGCTCCAAAAGCAGCACAAATGAATTTTGATGATGCCAATTGGACCAGCGTGAGTTTGCCGCACGCCTACAATCAAGAAGAAGCTTTTAAGGTTTCTATTGAAGAGCTTACCACCGGAATTGTTTGGTATCGAAAGTCGTTTAAAATTCAGCAAGAATTTGAAGGTAAAAAAGTCTTCATTGAGTTTGAAGGCATTCGTCAAGGAGGAGAAATCTATCTGAATGGCGAAAAAATAGGACTGCACGAAAACGGAACGATGGCTTTTGGTTTTGATCTTTCGGAAAAAATCAAGTTCGGAAATCAAGAAAATGTGATTGCATTGCGCATTGATAATTCGTGGGATTATCGCCAGAAATCGACCAACGCTACCTATCGTTGGAACGATAAAAACTTCAATGCCAATTACGGCGGTATCCCGAAAAATGTAAAATTACACATCACGGCGAAAACTTATCAAACGCTTCCACTCTACTCCAATTTAGAAACAACCGGAGTTTATGTGTATGCGAAAGATTTCAATATTGCTGATCAAAAAGCGACTATTCACGCCGAATCTGAAGTTAAAAATGAATCAAATGAAGCCAAAACACTTCAATATGAAGTTATTTTAGAAAATGCTGACGGAAAAGAAATTGCAAAATTTGCTTCCGAAAATATCCAATTTCAACCTGGAGAACAGAAAATAATTCAAGCTGAAAAAGCAGTTGAAAACCTTCAATTTTGGAGTTGGGGTTACGGGTATTTGTACACGGTAAAAACCAGATTGCTTGAAAAAAACCAATTACTTGATGAAGTAAAAACCCGAACCGGATTTAGAAAAACAGCTTTTAAAAACGGGATGGTGTACCTCAACGATCGCGTATTGCAAATGAAAGGGTATGCACAACGCACCAGCAACGAATGGCCAGCGGTTGGACTTTCGGTTCCGCCTTGGATGAGCGATTTCAGCAATCATTTAATGTTAGAAAGCAATGCCAATTTGGTACGTTGGATGCACACCACGCCCTGGAAACAAGATGTAGAATCTTGTGATCGTCTCGGACTCATTCAGGCAATGCCAGCCGGAGATTCTGAAGGTGACAGCAAAGGAAATCATTGGAAACAACGTAATCAATTAATGCGCGATGCCATCATTTACAACCGAAATAATCCCAGTATTATTTTCTACGAATGCGGAAATGAAGCCATCAGCGAACCGCATATGCACGAAATGAAAAGCATTCGCAACACTTTTGATCCTTATGGCGGTAGAGCTATTGGATCGAGGGAAATGCTCGACAGTCAGGAAGCAGAATATGGTGGCGAAATGTTATACATTAATCACAGCGCCGACATCCCGATGTGGGCCACTGAATATTCGCGCGACGAAGGTTTACGCAAATATTGGGACGAGTTCACTCCGCCTTTTCACAAAGAAGGCGACGGCCCGCTATACAAAGAAAATCCTGCCACTTCTTATAACCACAATCAAGATGCGCACGCTATTGAAAATGTGGTGCGTTGGTTTGATTATTTCGAAGCTAGACCCGGTACCGGAAATCGAGTAAGTTCGGGAGGCGTTAATATCATTTTTTCAGACTCGAACACGCATCATCGCGGTGAAGAAAATTACCGTTCTAGTGGTGAAGTAGATCCTATGCGTATTCCGAAAGACAATTATTTTGTGCATCAGGTAATGTGGAATGGTTGGGTAGATATTGAAGAACATTCCTCACATATTTTAGGACATTGGAATTATAAAGAAGGTACCGTAAAGAATGAATATGTAGTAGCTACCGGAGCTAAAGTAGAATTATTTCTAAATGGAAAATCGCTTGGTTTTGGCAAACAGAGTCATCAGTTTTTATTCACTTTTGAAAATATCCAATTTGAACCCGGAATTTTAAAAGCGGTGAGTTATGATGCTGATGGAAATATTCTTTCAGAAAGCACTAAAAAAACAGCCGGCGAACCCAAAGAAATTCGGTTACAGCTACGAACTGCTCCAAATGGATTGCTTGCTGATGCTGCTGATATTGCCTTGGTGGATGTAGAAGTTGTAGATAAAAACGGAAATCGTTGCCCTGTAGATCATTCAGAAATCACTTTTGAGCTTTCAGGACAAGCTGATTGGTTGGGCGGACTAGCAGATGGCACCAACAACAATATTCTTTCTAAAAAGTTACCGGTAATTAACGGTATCAATCGCGTGATGTTTCGTTCTACCACTGAAGCCGGAAAAATCAAATTGAAAGCAAAAGCAAAAGCAAAAGGATTAAAATCGGCGCAAATCTCTTTGAATTCTGTTCCTTTTGAATCTACAAACGGATTGTCTACACAATTTCCGGGGGCAGATCTACCGCTGAATTTAGAACGTGGCCCCACACCGAAAACGCCTTCTTACAGTAAAAAAAGAGAAACTATTTATATCGCCAATGCTACTGCTGGGGCAAACCAAGAAGAAACTTATCATACCTATGATGATAACGAATTAACTGAGTGGACCAACAATGGCAAGATAAACACCGGATGGATTGAATATGAATTTGCCAAACCCGTAACTGCCAGCCAATGTGTTATAAAACTTACGGGATGGCGCACCAAAACTTATCCAATTCGCATTACTGCAAAAGACCAAGTTTTGTTTGAAGGTGAAACCTGGCAAAGTTTAGGATATATTACGATTCCGCTAGAAAAAGTAGAAACCGATGCTATCAAAATCGCATTGATCGGTGCCAATACCGAAGCTGATGCTTACAACGAAATCATAGAAGTAGACCCAACAAAAGAACTTGATTTGTACAAAGACAAAAAAGCCGCCGATGCCAAAGGCCAATTGCGTATTGTTGAAATCGAGTTTTACGAATAAAATCAATAGTTATAAACCAAAACCATGTTCCGAAAATCCCTACCAAGCCTTTTTATTCTATTCATATTTCCAATGTTGGTAATGAGTCAACAAATGGAAAAATTAGATCGTGGATTGGTGGCGATCAAAAAAAGTGAACAGGAAGTTTTTATCAGTTGGCGCTCTTTCCAAGAAGATGCGGCCGACTTAGGTTTCAACATCTACAGATCGTCAGACGGAAAAACTGTTAAATTGAATTCTACTCCCATTACCTCAAAAACATGGTTTATAGATGCTACTTTTCAAGCTAAACAAAACAATACTTGGTTTGTAAAAAGTGTATTGAATTCAAAAGAAAAAAAGGAAGCCGGAGAATTTACAATTTCGGCAAATAGTGAAGCAAAACCATATTTTTCAATTCCATTACAAACTCCCGAAGGTTATTCGCCCAACGATGCTTCTGTAGGCGATTTAGATGGTGACGGTACTTATGAGATTGTATTGCATCAAACCGGTCGCGGCCATGACAATTCACATACTGGATTGACCGATCCTCCAATTTTTCAAGCGTATAAAATGGATGGCACCTTGCTCTGGGAAATCAATTTAGGGAAAAACATTCGTGAAGGTGCGCATTATACACAGTTCTTGGTGTATGATTTTGATGGAGACGGCAAAGCCGAAATGGTTTGTAAAACTGCCGATGGCACTACAGACGGAAAAGGAAATGTGATTGGAGACGCTAGCAAAGACTGGCGTAGTTTGGATGAAAATGCTAAAACCTACGGAAAAATTTTAGACGGACCGGAATACCTTACTGTTTTTGAAGGAACTACCGGAAAAGCACTTGCAATGACTGATTATATTCCGGCTCGCGGAAATATTGGCGGCTGGGGCGGCAAAGGTGGCAATGGAGGAAATGACCGAACCGGAAATCGTGTAGATCGTTTTACTGCTGCGGTGGCGTATTTAGACGGAAAGCATCCTAGTTTTGTAATGTGTCGCGGCTATTACGGAAGATCGGTTTTGGCGGCTTTCGATTTTCAAAATGGAAAAATAAAACCACGTTGGGTATTTGATACCGAAAATGGCAGAAATCCATATTCCGGACAAGGAAATCATGGATTGTCTGTTGCAGATGTTGATGATGACGGAAAAGACGAAATCATCTTTGGCGCCATGACGGTTGACGATGACGGAACCGGACTGTACACTACTGGATTCAGACATGGCGATGCCTTGCATGTTTCAGACTTAGATCCTGAAAATCCGGGATTGGAAGTTTTTGGAGTTCATGAAATTGAAGACCACACCACAGGTCCCGGAGTAACCCTTAGAAAAGCGATTGATGGTAGTGTTTTGTTCACTGCAGCACCTAATAGAGATATTGGCCGTGGTGTCGCTGCTAATATCGACACAAATACTATTGGTGCCCAAATGTGGTGGCTTGGCGACCGAAATTTGTATGATATAAAAGGAAATAAAATTGGTAGAGCGCCACGTGAAACAAATTTTTTGATCTGGTGGGATGGCGATGCTACACGTGAATTGTTAGACGGCACGCACATTACCAAATACGGAAAAGGAGTGATTTTTGAAGCTATTGGAACACGCTCCAACAATTGGACCAAAGCAACACCTACTCTATCCGGAGATGTCCTGGGCGATTGGCGTGAGGAACTCATATTGCCTTCTAAGGACAATCAGGAACTAAGAGTTTATTCCACCACCATTCCTACCGACATTAAACTGCCTACTTTAATGCAAGACAGGCAATACCGCTTAAGCATTGCCTGGCAAAATGTGGGTTACAATCAACCGCCACATCCTAGTTTTTATTTGGGAACAGGCTGGGAAAAATTTTATTCAGAATAGATAAAGTAAACTACCTCGGGGCAAGCCCACGAGGCATTCACTAAAAACAATTTTTTAATTTCGAGGCAAGCCTCGGAGTATTATACCCTTTGGCGGTGCCAATAAAGATCAAACACCTCCAAAAGCGCTAAAACCACCGTCTACGGGAACAACGATACCCGTTACAAAAGCTGAGGCGTCGCTTGCTAACCAGATTGCAGCACCCTGCAATTCTTCAGGTTTTCCAAATCTGGCCATTGGTGTGTTATCTACAATTTTTTGCCCTCGAGCTGTTAAAGAACCATCTTGATTCAAAAGAAGAT
This sequence comes from Zunongwangia sp. SCSIO 43204, assembly GCF_019904275.1. Taxonomy (GTDB): domain Bacteria; phylum Bacteroidota; class Bacteroidia; order Flavobacteriales; family Flavobacteriaceae; genus Zunongwangia; species Zunongwangia mangrovi. The sequence continues at coordinate 2,330,226 of NZ_CP063204.1, read as the reverse complement.
CACGGTTCTGCTCTCCAACAAAAAATCCAGGTGCAATCGCATTTACACGAACGCCTTCACCATACTTATGATTTAATTCTACAGAAAGCCATTTTGTAAAATTATCAATTGCTGCTTTTGAAGCAGAATATCCCATTACTCTGGTAATCGATTTTTGTGCCGCCATCGAAGAAATATTGATAATACTTCCTTTCTTTTGCTTCACCATTTCTTCTGAAAAAATTAAAGTTGGAAGAATTGTACCATTAAAATTCAGCTGATTAACACCATCTAAAGCTTCCATAGAAAGATCAAAAAATTCCTGATCTGGTGTGATTACCGCACCTTTTTTGTTTCCGCCGGCTCCATTCACTAAAATATCGATGCTTCCCCATTCGGCAAGAATTTTATCTTTAGCTTTGATCAAACTTTCTTTATCTAACACATCAGCAACTAAAGCTAAAGCTTCACCACCAGCGTCTTGTATCTCTTTTACTCTTGCATTAACCGTTTCTTCAGTTCTACCTAAAACAGCCACTTTAGCACCATTTTTTGATAGTCCGTGTGCAATCGCTCCGCCTAAAACACCGTTTCCACCGGTTACAATTGCTACTTTTCCATTTAATTCAAACATATTTTTATTTCAATGAATTTATAATTCCGAATTCTAAACCTCGTAATTCTGCTAAACCTCTTAATCGACCAATAGCTGAATACCCCGGATAATACGGTTTTCCCTGATCATCCATAATTTCATGACCGTGATCTGGTCGCATTGGTAAGACTCTTTGATCGGTTTGATGACAATCATAAAAAGTTTTTATCAATTCAAACATTTGAGCACTTCCTTCTAAATGATTGGCTTCATAAAAATGACATGGCGCTACCCTATTTACCGAACGCAAATGCACAAAGTGAATGCGATTATACCAGGTTTTGATAATTTCGGGCAGATTATTTTCTTCTGAAGCACCCAAACTTCCGCTACAAAATGTAAGTCCGTTATGGATTGAAGGCACCGCTTCAAAAATAAATTTGAGATCTTCAGCTGTGCTCACAATTCTTGGCAAACCAAAAACCGGCCATGGCGGATCGTCTGGATGAATGGCCAACACAACGCCTAATTCTTCGGCAACCGGAATTACTTCTTTCAGAAAGTAAATTAAATTCTCCTGTAATTGCTCCCGTGAAATTCCATCGTATTGTTGTAAACCTTTTTTCAGTTTTTCAATAGTAAAACCATCTTTATCACCTGGCAATGCCATCAATAAACTCTGCTTTAAAACAGCAATTTCTTCATCGCTAAGACTTTCATATTTTGCTTTAGCCTGAATTAAAATATCATCTGAATATGATTTTTCAGCACCTTCACGTTGCAACATATAAATATCGAAAATCACAACATCTACCATTTCATGCAGTAAAGTCGTACTTCCATCTTCCAACTCGTACCGAACGTTGGTTCTTAACCAATCGAGAATCGGCATAAAATTGTAGCAAATGCTTGTAACTCCGCAAGCCGCTAAATTTTTAAGACTTACTTTATAATTCTCGATCAACTGATCTCGTCCAGGTCTTCCTTGTTTTATAAATTCATGCACCGGAAGACTTTCCACTACATTCCAATGCAATTTAAAAGGATGTAATCGATTGCTTTCATCGAGCTGAGAAATACGTTCTTGAATAGCTTCTTTTGTCCATATATCACCAACAGGAATTTGGTGTAAAGCAGTCACCACACCGTTCGCTCCTGCTTGTTTTATTGTAGCTAGATTTACAGGATCATTAGGCCCGTACCAACGCCAGCTTTGTTCAAAAATCATGATGAATTAATTTTGTAAGCTTGTTTCCTTTATTAATGTGTAAGGTAACGAAATATCTTCGGTTTTTAAATAAATAAAATCTAGCGCAACTCCCTGATCTATCATAAAAATCTTCAAAGTATGTTTTCCGATATTCGATAATTTTAAAGGTAATTTTACCTGTGCTTTATTACTTAAAACATTCTCTTTCCAAACAGCACTTCTACCAAAGGTTTCAAAATTTAAAACCTCAACAGGCTCATCATCCCATTGTACTGCAATGCGAACTTTATGCTGATTCGTTATTGGATGTGTGGGCACGGCATTGATGATTAGCTCAGCCGAATCGGTAATTGTTTCTGTGTTGATTTCATAGGTCAGTTTTGGATGATCTTCTTTAAAATTCAGCGTACCTAAAGGCAATTGATCCAAGGGCTTTGCCTGCATTACTGCACCAGAATAACCTAAACCTTCAATTTTCTGCCAGAATCCATTTTCTGAATCTGATTTATTTTTGAAATGCTCGGCATAAACTACCGCAAGATGATTTTTCTCGACAACAGTAATTTCGCTAAGCTGATATTCATTAATTTTAAGCTGAATTTCATGGAAATCATCACCAATTTTTAGGATGAGACTATCTTCATTTCTAGTTGAGTTTCCGAATTTATCCCAATCAATTTTGAAATAAATTCGTTGCTGAAATTGCCTAAAATCGGCATTTAATTCTCCATTTTTAGTGGAAACCATTACATATTCTGGCACATCATCTAAACTCCATTTTACAGATTCGGTCTGACTTAAAAAAACATCTATAAAATAGGTTTCATTCGCTCCTTTATAGAAATTAGGCAATTGATTTTTGCTACCGCCTTCTATAAAAAACGAAGCGGTTTTCTCGATATGCTGAATACTATCCTTAAACTCAGGTTTGTGAAAAACAGGCAGATTTCTTGGTTTCATAGACATCATCCCGTTCCATTTTCCTTCTGAAATAACCTGATTGTATTGGTCTGTTAACTGCTGAACACTATCATAAGCGTTTACTGACTTTTGCTGATATTTTTTAGCTGAAAGTCGGCCTTGTTTGGCATATTTTTGAGCCAAATCTCTGTTCAATTGTTTTTCATTCATCAACGCAGCTCCTTTTACCGGATAATGCACCAACTGAAAATAACTATCTTTTAAATCGGCTGGTAATTTCTTTTCAATTGTTTCTGCTTTAGTTGCTAAACTTTGATATGCATTTAATCTATGCTGAATTTCATCTCCAAAATCAAAAGGCGAATAGTCGGTTAACTTTACCTCGGTTGTTGGTTCGGTTTGACTCCATCCCATAAACTCCGGTTTTCGTTCCCAGGCCAGCTGATAATATTCTTTTCTGATGGCTGAAATTTCAGTTCCCAGATCATTTCCGAAGATATCTTTATAGAATTGATTTCTATGATTTTCAAGCTTTTCAGGGGTATCGAATTTTTCCATATCATAAGCCATATCCATAAAAAACTGCATGTTGTATTCTGCCGGTTTGATATCGCCTACATTTAAAATCCATATTTTTTTGGCATTCAGTTGATAAGCCTTGTGCATTTCTTCCCAAATCAAAGCAGGATTAGTAGTGCTTAACCACAAATAATCGTGCGGGCGCCCCCAATAGGACGCATGATAATAAACTCCGGCACCACCGCTTCGAGCACGCTCCTGCTCATTTCCCAAACGTCTGATGTATCCATAATTATCATCCGTCCAAACCAGTGTAATATCTTCCGGTAACTGCATCCCGTGATCGTACAAATTCAAAACTTCTTTGTACACCGTAAAAGCTTGCGGAATTTTAGTGGCACTTTTTCCACGATGTTTTTCTAGCATAGATCGCTGATCGGCAATCACCGTTTCTAACAAATTCGCTGCTTCCTCCGTGCTCTTCACACCTTCCATTCCACTATCGTGAATACCGCGCATGCCAACTGTGAAAATCGCGTCAATATCTTTAGATTGCGCTAAGCGTTCATCCCAATAGTTCTGAACAGTTTCACGGTTGCTTTTATAATCAAATCTCCCTAATTCCTTTGTCCATTCGTCTACATTGTTCCGTAACATCGGTTCGGCATGCGAACTTCCCAAAACAATATGGTATTTTTCTGCCATTTCGGGATTTCCGGGATAATGAAAAAAGGCTTTGGTAGACGGATGCATCGCCGGCCAAATGGTGTTGGCTTTTAGGCGTAGAAGCAACTCGAAAATTTTAGCGTAAGTTTTAGGTCCGATATCTCCCGTTTCTGGTTCAAAAGTATTTTCTGCCCACGGCTGTAATCCCCAATCTTCATCATTCAAAAAAATACCACGAAACTCTACCGATGGCTCTTTAGAAAAGTACGATTCCGAAGGAAATTCTAATTGTTTTTTCTGTTTCACCGGAACATCAGCCCACCAATACCATGGCGAAACGCCGTTTAATTTAGAAAAATCGAAAACACCAAAAGCAGTTCCGCGAGCATCTGTTCCAGCAATGATAAAATGTGCTTTATCTTTTGACCAACCTTGATAATAACTTTCTTTTTGTTGCTGAAAAGAAGCCGGAATTTCTTCTGAAAGTTTTTCTTTAATTAATTCAGAATCCATATTCCCGATAAGAATTGCGTCTTCTGAAATAGTTTTATCAGACGTGAAGACTTCAGGTTTTTCACCTGTAATTTTGAAAATATCTTCCGCTAACAAATGAGCTGAAATAGAATCTAGCGAAGTTCCGTTTACATCATAATAAACAAAATCTACATCCTTTCGATCTAAATTTGCCTGCTGAAAAGCAAAACTCTGTATTGAAACTAAAATTAGTAAGCTAATTATCAAATTTATTTTAGACATAGATATAATTTATACTTCAAAGCTAATAATTGCCAGAAGTTGCTCATCCTGTTCTTCCCTGAAAAATGACAAAATTCTTAAAAAATTCACAGCAGGTTAAATATCTCACAATTAAAATCATACAATCAAACTGGGTATTAAATTAGAATAAAAAATTGAAGATGTAATAATGCGGTAATCTGATGATTTGTTGATTCGATAATATTAAAATTTAAAGTTTATTATTTTTGAATTTTCAATATTGAATCTCCAAATCATTGAAAACTAACAGCTGATAGCTAAAACCTCAAAACTTTTTTATAATCCTCGGGGCTATCGACATCAAATGTATTTTCAGCTTCGAGTTTTACGATATTTTTCTCACCTCGTAATAACTCTTTTGCGCCGCTATCACCGCTAAGCTTCGTTAATTCTGAAAAGATTTTCTGCGGAAATAGTGCAGGAACACCTGGCTTCCCTGAATAACTTGTGGCAACGATATCAGATTGATTTTGGATAAATTTCTCGATCATTTTATTCAAATATTCTGAAGAAATAAACGGTTGATCGCCCAACATCACTAGAATTCCGTCATAATCCTTATAATTCTGAATAGCTTCTATTCCAACTGCAATAGATTTCCCTAAACCATTGTTCCAATTGTCATTTTGGATAATTTCTATACCCTGAAAATCTACTTTTTGCTGAATTTCTTCCTTATTTGCTCCTAAAACACAAAAAACCTGATCGTTTTTGCTCACTTTGGCTGTTTTCAAGGCATTTTCTAACAGCGTAGAATCCTTAAAGGCTAAAATTTGCTTTATATCGTTCATTCTTCGCGAAGCTCCCGCGGCAAGTACCAAAACTGCAATTTTAAAATCTGTCTCCATTTTATCGAATCTTAGTGAATAGCCCCCATTTTTTCGCGTAAAGACGGAATCGATTTTCCCCGTTTTACGGCCAAAATTTCTGCTAAGATCGAAACAGCAATTTCTTCAGGAGTGATCGCGCCGATATCAATTCCGGCCGGGCCATAAAGCTTATCGAAAAAATCAAATTCGATATCATTTTGCATTTCGATCAATTCATTATACATTTTTTCACGACGCTTGGTTGAACCTAAAATACCAATGTAAAAAGGATCTTTATCTTTTATCGATAGCAAAAAGTGAAGATCACGTGCATAATTATGCGTCATTAGAACAACCGCGGTTTGGCTATCGATTTCCAAATCTTTCGCCTGCTCTGGATCGATCGCTAAAACTTCTTTACTTCCAGGGAAATTTTCTTTGGTTTTAGGGTCTCTAGATGAAGAAACAATGCTTACCTCCCAACCTAATTGTGACGCCGAAAGTCCTAATTTTACGGCATCATGTTCAGCACCAATTAAAATTAACTTTGAAATCGCCGGTAGTTGCTGACTAAATTTTTCTAAACCAGAGTGATCTGCTAATTCTCTTGAAGTCATCGAAAATTGCTGATCTCCAAAATCTATTACAGACTCTAAAGCTTCAAATTCACCGACTTCCTTTCTATAAAACGAATCAATTTTAAAGGATTTTCTATGCTCAATTTGCTGAAAAAATAACTGCTCAAATTCCGAAGAAATCGCCACAGGCTCTAGTAAAATATATAAAATTCCCTCGCATCCTAAACGATACCGGCCATCGTAAGTCATCATTTTTGCGACTCCGGTTTGTAATATGGTTTGTGCTTCAAACAACACGTCTTTTTCTACACAACCACCACTCACAGCTCCGGTCATTTCTCCGTCTTCAGTAATCAACATTCTAACGCCCGGCTTTCGGTAAGACGAACCATCTAATGCAACCACACTTGCCAAAACACTTCGTTTCCCTTGTTGCTGATTTTGTAAAACCTGACTTATTATTTCTTTAAACTCGTGTGTCATTTTTATTCATTTCCTCTACAAGCTAAATTTTCTCCGTTTAAATCTACAATATCAGGATGTAAACAGATTGTTTTTCATAGTTTAAAATTCACTTGTAAAACTGCACATTTTAAAATCAATTTTGAAATTAATCAATAGAATAGCTTCAATTTGAGCAATAGCTCTTAAATCTTTCTTAATTTTAGAAACTTACTAAAGGAAAGTTTGAATTTCGTAAGTGAATGTGCAATTCAGCTTTTATATTTACCTTAAAAAATGAAAATCTTACTTTTCGGAGTTGCGAAAGATATTGTAGGAAATCAGGTGCTGGAAGAGCCTTCTTTTAAAGCTAAAAATGTAGCCGAATTAAAGCAGGAGCTCATCACAAAATATCCTGAATTTGCAAAGCTTTCTTCTCTGGCGATTGCTGTAGACGAAGAATATGCCAGTGATGACAGATCGATTTCCGCAGAAAATGAGATCGCAATTATCCCACCGGTTAGCGGAGGTTAATGAAGTTTGAAGGATCCTAACCTAGGATTATATATGGAAAAGAAAATTGAAATTATAGAAAATATCGATCCGTCTTTGATCTATAAAGACCTTTCCCACCCTGCCAGCGGTGGAATTTGTGTTTTTATAGGCGCTGTTCGTGATACTACCCAAAATCAAAAAGTAAATTCCCTTTTTTTTGAAGCCTACGAAGCGATGGCGCTTAAAGAAATGGAAAAGATCGCAGCGGCAGCAAGTAAGCAATGGAATTTAAACCGACTTATTATGCAGCACGCGGATGGCGATAAGAAAGTTGAAGAACCCGTTGTGCTTGTGGGTGCTTCCTCTGCACATCGCGATGATTGTTTTGAAGCCTGTAGATTTTTAATCGATACGCTAAAGGAAAAAGTTCCCATCTGGAAAAAAGAATTTTTCGATGGTAAAGACGAAGTTTGGGTGTCACCACATCCATAATCGCAAATTTAAATCCCCAAAAGAAGACATTAATGCTTATAGATAATCACCAAAGAAAAATTAATTACCTGCGACTCGCGGTGACCGACCGTTGTAACTTGCGCTGCAATTATTGCATGCCCGAAAGCGGGATTAATTTTGCAAAAAAAGATAAACTGCTATCGATCGATGAGTTATATCGCTTAAGCAAAACTTTGGTAGAACAGGGCATCACAAAGATCAGGATTACTGGCGGTGAACCTTTTGTTCGCAAAGATTTAATGGTGTTGCTTCGTAAACTTTCTGCGCTACCAAAACTCGAAGATATTAGCATTACCACAAACGCAACTTTAATTGGGCAGCATATTCCTGAGTTAAAAGAATTAGGCATCAAAAACATCAATTTGAGCCTGGATTCTATCACTCCTGAAACATTTAAAAAAGTAACTCGGCGCGACCAGTTTGAAACAGTTTATGGCAATTTGATCAAGTTGATTCAGGAAGATTTTAATGTAAAGGTAAATTTTATCGCACTAGATGGGCAGAATACTGAAGATATGATTCCGATTTTGGAGGATCTAACACGGCATTATCCGGTTTCGGTTCGTTTTTTAGAAGAGATGCCATTTAATGGCGGAAGCAAAAACTTCCAGACCATCAAATGGAATCATAAAGCGATCTACAATTATATCGCATCACAGTATCCGAACATTGAAAAACTTTCTTCGGAAAAAACTTCGACTTCGGTAAATTACAAGATTGCAGATTTTGAGGGCAGTTTTGGAATCATCCCAAGTTTTACTCGTAATTTCTGCGGAAGCTGTAACCGCTTAAGGATTACCGCTACCGGCGATGTAATTACCTGCCTATATGCCAGCGCCGATCGAAATATTCGCGATATTCTTCGTGCTGAAAATTCTGAAGAAAATATCAGAAATGAAATATTAAAAGCTGTTGGAAGTAGAGCAAAAGATGGTTTTGAAGCTGAAGCTCGAAATAAAAATTATTACGAAAATTCAATGACAAGTATTGGTGGATAAAAAACTCTCACATATCAACAAGCAGGGAAACGCTGAAATGGTCGATGTTTCTGAAAAAGAGATCACCAGCCGAACTGCGATTGCAAGCGGCCGAATTATATTTCCTGAGGAAGTTTTTAAGCAACTGCAAAAAGATGACTTTCTAAGTAAAAAAGGAAGCATCACACAAACAGCGATTATTGCGGGAATTCAGGCCGTAAAGAAAACTTCAGATCTAATTCCGCTTTGTCATCCGCTTCGCTTGTCAAAAATTAATATCGACATTCAGCCTGGAGAGAATTCGTTGGATATCGAATGTTTGGTGAAATGCAACGAACGCACGGGCGTAGAAATGGAAGCTTTAACCGGGGTTTCAACCGCCGCGCTTACCATTTATGATATGACCAAAGCTATAAGCCACGATCTGGAAATTTCAGAAATAAAACTGAAAAAGAAAACCGGCGGAAAAAGCGATTTTGGAGCTTGATATGTTGATTTGGAAATGTGGCAATGTGTTAATTTGAAAATGTGATGCTGGATTATGTTGAATTTTGAACCTTTAATGTGGAATTTTAAATATGCTGTAAGCTGACGGCTGAAAGCTAAAAGCTAACACAAAACAATGAAAACTAAACTAAACGGACTAGTACTTGCAGGTGGAAAAAGCACCCGAATGGGCACCGATAAAGGTGAGCTTGCTTATCACGGCAAACCACATCGCGAGTATTTATACAAACTTTTAGAAGAATTTTGCGACGATGTTTACCTAAGTGTACGAAGTGAGCAACAGCAAAATTTATCTGAAAACTTAAAAACGATCACCGATAAAGACCAATATCGAGGTCCGTTAAACGGAATGATTAGTGCGCATCAAGAATTCCCTGAAGTCGCCTGGTTAGTAGTTGCGACCGATTTACCGTTAATCGATAAAAATTCAATTGAGCAATTGATCGAGCAGCGAAATCCTGAAAAAATAGCCACGGCTTACGCAACGCATCAATCGGGATTACCAGAACCGATGTTTGCGATTTGGGAAGCAAATTCTTTTCCAAAAGCCATCGAATATCTGGAAAGCGGCACGAATACTTGTCCGCGTAAGTTTTTGATCAATTCAAAAACCGAATTGATTTTTCCATCGAGCGACGATATTTTGATCAACGCCAACGATAAAGAAGAATACGAACTCGCCCTAAAAAAAATTACAACAAGTTGAATCCTGAACGCTATACAAGACAAACACGGCTTCAGGGATTTGGCGAAGCCGGGCAACAAAAATTGGCTGATGCTAAAGTTTTGGTGATCGGCGCGGGTGGTCTTGGTGTTCCCGTTTTGCAATATTTAAGCGGAATGGGCGTGGGAACCATTGGTATTGTTGATAACGACGTGGTTGATATTAGCAATTTACAGCGTCAAATTTTATATTCTGAAAATGATCTTGGCCAATCCAAAGTGGAAATTGCAAAACAAAAATTACACGCGCTAAACAGCGAAATTGAGATCATAACTTTTCCAACTTTTATTTCTACGGAAAATGCTTTGGAAATTATAGCCGATTTTGATGTGATCGTTGATGCATCAGATAATTTCCCCACACGATATTTGGTAAATGACGCCTGTGTAATTCTGAAAAAACCTTTGATTTATGGTGCTTTGCACGCTTTTGAAGGGCAGGTAAGCGTTTTTAATTTTAAAGGCGGCCCAACTTATCGATGTTTATTCCCTGAAATGCCAAATCCTGAAGAAATTCCAGATTGTAATGAAAATGGTGTTTTAGGAATTATCCCCGGAATTATTGGAAGTTTACAGGCTTTGGAAGCTGTAAAAGTAATTACCGGAATTGGCGAAACTTTATCGGGAAAATTATTATTGTTTGACGGTTTAAATCAATCACAGCAAAAAATAAAATTCGGTTTAAATAAGCAGAATCTTGAGATTAAGAAACTTCAAAAATCCTATGAATTTAGTTGCGCTACGGAAGTAAAATCGATAGAAGCTGAAGCATTCTTTAAAAAATGGAATTCAGAAAATATTCAACTTATAGATGTGCGAAATCCAGAAGAAGTAGAAAGACAAAACTTACCTGAAACTCAGCAAAAAGACTGGAAAAATATTCCGCTAAGTGAACTTCAGGAAAAATCTGAAGAAATCGATCTTCAAAAACCAACGTATTTTTTATGCCAATCGGGCATGCGGAGTTTAAAAGCGATTAATCTATTGGAAGGTTTAAAAATCTACGGAGAGTTTATAGACGTAAAAGGTGGAATGAATGCAATTTCGAGATTAACAGCAATTACAAAACACTCTTAAGCTAATGCCGAAATTCGATAAAATCAGGTTGCTTTTTTTATGTTGTTTTGCGCTCTTTTTTTTCGCTTGTAAATCTGAAAAAGAATCTGATGCCGTAAAAATTGCTACTGCCGCAAATATGCAGTTCGCGATGAACGATTTAATTAAAACCTTTCAGCAGGAAACCGGTATACAATGCGAGACCGTAGTCACCTCTTCGGGGAAATTGACAGCACAAATCAAAGCCGGAGCGCCTTTTGATGTTTTTGTTTCCGCAGATTTAATATATCCGAATAAACTTTTTAAAGAAGGTTTTGGTGAAGAAAAACCAAAGATTTACGCCAACGGAACTTTGGTGTTGTGGACAACTTCAGAAATTATAAAACCCTCAATAGAACTTCTTTCTGAAGAAAAAATAAAACATATCGCAGTTGCGAATCCTAAAACCGCTCCTTATGGTCGTGCTACGGAAGAATTCTTAGAAAAAACAGGGAAATTCAACGAATTAGAGTCAAAATTAGTGTTTGGCGAAAGTATTTCAGCAGTTAATCGCTATATTCATTCAGGTTCCGCAGCAATTGGATTTACGGCCAAATCGGTTGTACTCTCTCCAAAAATGAAAAATTTAGGAAATTGGATCGAGATTGATCCTTCACAATATTCTGCTATTCAACAAGCAGCTTTATTACTGAAAGCTGAACAGCCAAAAACTTTTAAAAATGCTCGCAAATTTTACGAATTTCTATTTTCAGCAAAAGCCAAAAAGATTTTGGAGCAGTATGGATATAGAAGTTGATTTTTTGAATTTGATGATTTGAAAATGTGATAATGTATAATGTTGAATTCTGAATGTTGAATGATGAATGATGAATGATGTAACTAAAAGCTGACGGCTTGAAAATGTGGCGAAGTTAGCATATCTATTATCAGAAATAATAATGATGCGCCACCCTGAACTTGTTTCAGGGTCTCATAGTCTTAAAAGCTCTTATGAGATTCTGAGTCAAGCTCAGAATGACAGGTGTCAAATATTAAGTATTCGTAATTGCTGAAAGCTGAAAGCTATAAACCGTTAACTAACTAAAATGAATAACCTTTCCGGAAAAATAAAAAATATCAAAAATTCAGAATATATCTCTGAAGTCAGTATAGAATTGGAAAACAATTCTATTTTTAATGTTTTTCTGGTGGAAACTCCGCAAACTGCTTCCTACTTAAATTTAGGGCAAAAAATCAATCTACTTTTTAAAGAAACTGAGGTTATTATTTCAAAGAATTTGATGCCGGAAATTTCAGTTCAGAATCAATTAAAAGCTGAAATTATCAAAATTAAATCGGGAAAAATTCTAAGTAAAATTGTGCTAAAATCAGCTGTAGGTAAAATTAAAAGTTTACTCAGTTCTACTCTTTTGCAACAAATGAATTTCGCCGAATCACAGGAGGTTCTTATTTTAGTAAAAGCGAACGAAATTATGCTCTCCGAATGATCTGGGAATCCCTTTGGCTCACCTTAAAACTAGCTTTAATCACAACACTTTTGCTTTTTGTGATCGGTACGCCATTGGCGTACTGGCTCTCGGCAACCAAAAATAAAACCAAGCCCGTTTGGGAAACTTTGGTAAGTATGCCACTTATTTTACCGCCAACGGTTTTAGGTTTTTACCTATTAATCGCATTTGGTCAATCAAGTTTTCTGGGTAAGTTTTTAGATGAAGTATTCGGGTTGCAATTGGTGTTTTCGTTTAGCGGACTCGTACTTGCATCGGTCATTTACAGCTTGCCATTTATGGTGCATCCCATCCAAAGCGGATTTAGTTCGCTGCCCATTCATTTAAAAGAAGCTGCATATTCTTTAGGAAAATCGAAAACTACTACGTTTTTTAAAATTTTACTCCCAAATATCAAACCTGCCTTGTTAACGGGAATTGTACTTTCTTTTGCGCATACAATTGGCGAATTTGGAGTGGTTTTAATGATCGGCGGAAATTTACCCGGCGAAACCCGTGTGGCGTCGATCGCCATCTATGATGAAGTCGAAGCGTTAAATTACAGCAGCGCCAATACGCTTTCCTTTATTCTTTTTGTGCTGAGTTTTTCGATTTTGCTTTGTGTTTACCTGATCAATAATAAATCCCTAAACCGAATAGTAAAATGATCGAATGTAAACTGACAAAAGAGCTATCTGCCGCAGAAGAAAAAATGATTTTGAATGTTGATTTTCGATTAAATGAAGGCGATTTTGTAGTCTTATACGGAAATTCTGGTGCAGGAAAAACTTCTATTTTAAGAATGCTATCGGGTTTATTAAGTCCGGAAGATGGCTATATAAATCAGGATTCTAATGTTTGGTTTAATGCTGAAAAAAAGATCGATATGCCGATACAAAAACGGGAAATCGGACTCGTTTTTCAGGATTATGCGTTGTTTCCTAATATGAATGTAGAAGAGAATATTTATTTCTCGCTTCCGCAGAAAAAAGACAAAAAAACTGCTGAAGAATTAATCGAATTGATGGAGCTTGGAAATCTTCGAAAACAAAAAATTCAGCAACTCTCTGGCGGCCAACAACAGCGTGTCGCACTGGCCAGAGCTTTGGCTAGAAAACCTAAACTTTTATTGTTGGACGAGCCTTTAAGCGCGTTAGATCATGGTATGAGAACGAAGCTTCAGGAATATATTTTGAAGCTTCATAAAACCTACAAACTCACCACTATTCTGGTAAGCCACGATCCTGCAGAAATCATTAAAATGGCCGATAAAGTCTTGGTTCTTGAAAACGGAAAAATTACCAAGACCGGAACTCCTATTTCAATCTTTAGTGAAAGTAAACTGAGTGGAAAATTTCAGTTTACCGGAGAAGTCTTAGCAAAGATCGATGAAGAAGTGGTTTCGATCTTGCATATTTTGATTGGTAATAATGTGATCAAATCGGTTTCTGCAAAAGATGAAATTGCACATATTCAAAAAGGCGATAAAGTGCTTGTTGCTTCAAAAGCTTTTAACCCTATTGTAACCAAGATTGAATAAAATTTGAAATAAATTTAAAAGATAAGATTCAGCCTAAATAAAAATTTATGATCTCACACCCTGAAGCTTTAGAAAAAGTACTCGCCACAATCACCAATTTTGGCACAGAAAAAGTTGCGCTATTAGAAAGTGTAAATAGAATCTTAGCTGAAGATATTTTTGCCGATCGTGATTTCCCACCCTTTGATCGCGTTACCAAAGACGGAATTGCGGTAAACTCAGAGGCGCTTGAACAAGGTAAAACTTCTTTTAAAATTGAAGCAGTTTACGCAGCCGGCAGTCCGCAGGGAATTTTAAATGATCCTGAAAACTGCGTTGAAATTATGACGGGTGCGATGTTACCTAAAAATTGTGATTCGGTTATTATGTACGAAGATGTTGAAATTGAAAACGGAATTGCGACGCTACAAACTGAAGTAAAAGCTAAAATAAATATTCATCGCCAGGGAAGTGATCGCCAGAGCGGAGAAAAAATATTATCCAAAAATCAACGAATTTCGGCTAAAGAAATTGGGGTTTTAGCTACGGTTGGAAAGGCAGAAGTTTTGGTTAAGAAATTACCCAAAATCGCTATTATTTCTACCGGAGATGAATTAGTTGATGTTGCAGAAACTCCACTTCCACATCAAATTAGAACTTCTAATACCTTAAGTTTATTTGCGGCTTTGGAAAAAGAGAAAATCACACCGACTTTACTGCATATTCGGGATGAAAAAGAGGTAATGTTACAACAGGTAGAAAATGCTATGAACAACCACGATGTATTATTGCTGAGTGGTGGCGTTTCTAAAGGAAAATTCGATTATTTACCTGAAATTTTAGAAGAATTAAAAGTTGAAAAGCTTTTTCATCGTGTTTTTCAACGTCCTGGGAAACCTTTATGGTTTGGGAAACAACAAGAAAATAATGTTACTGTCTTTTCATTTCCCGGAAACCCGAATTCCACTTTCGTGAATTTTCATATTTATTTTAAAAGATGGCTCGCAGCATCCTTGGAAATTAAAACCTCAACTTCAGAAGTTATTTTAAAAACAGATATCGCTAACAATCCAAAGATCACCAGATATTTACTGGTAAAAACTAAAGCTGAAAATGGCCAATTTCAAGCTAAATTATTAAATGAAAATGGCTCTGGAGATTTAATTAGTCTGGCAAATGCCGATGGTGTAATTGTGCTTCCGCCAGAAAAAGATTTTAAGCAGGGCGATGTAATTGAGTTTGTTGAATTTTGAAATGTAGTGAGTAGTGAGTAGTGAGTAGTGAGTAGTGAGTAGTGAGTAGTGAGTAGTGAGTAGTGAGTAAATAAAAAACAGGGACTGAAATTTCTCAATTTAGTCCCTGTTTTTTATTTCTATATTCTAAAATCTAGCAGCGAAGCGGTCTATTTTCTTTCCACTAAGCAACTCCCGGTTCTAAACCTGCTTCAATTAGTTTTTCAGGAGTAATTGGCAGATCTCTCATTCGTTTACCGGTTGCATTGAAAATTGCATTGGCAATTGAGGCCGCCACACTGGTAATTCCTAATTCTCCAATTCCTTTAACGCCCATTTCGTTGGCAATCTTATCGTCTTCCGGTAAGAAAACCACGTCGATATTAGCCAGATCTAAATTCACGGGCACGTGATAATCGGCTAAAGTCCTGGTAATAAAATTACCATAATTTGGTTCAACCCGAGTACGTTCGGCAATGACCATTCCAGCACCCATGGTTAGTCCGCCAATAATTTGGCCGTAGGCTGTTTTTGGATTCAGAATCTTTCCGGCAGAACCTACGTTTACCATACGTTTGATTCGGTACATGCCGGTGTCTTTATCTACCCAAACTTCAGTGAAATTCGCTCCAAAAGAGAAAACCGAATGTTTTTTGTATTCTTCGGAAGGTTCTGCTGTTCCTTCAGCTTCAAAAGTAGTCAGGTTATTTTGCTGCAATAATTCAGCAACTTCAATCTCCTCAGATTCGGTAATATTTTGCTTCTTTTTTAATTCAGCAATCGCATTTTCGCAAGCTTTTCTAGCTCCATTACAATACGAAGCGGCTCCCCACGAACCACCTGAACCCGGAGTCACCGGAAATTCAGAATCTCCAATTTCAACTTTTACATTTTCTACCGGAATTCCTAAATATTCTGAGACCGTCTGTGCCACGATAGTATAAGTTCCTGTACCAATATCTGTCGCATCCATCTTGATATTTGCATTTACCGCAGCTTCGTTAAGCTCTAACACTACTTTTGCTGATGTCTTCATATACGGCGCACGACGTGACGCTGCACTTACACCATAACCTATTAGCCAGTTTCCTTTTTTATTGGTTCCCGGTTGCATTTTACGATTTTCCCAACCAAATTTATTGGCTCCAATACGTAAACATTCTACAAGCAAGCGAGAAGAGAATGGCTTATCAGCTCCCATATCAACCTGCGTATCATTTTTAATTCTGAAATCGATAGGATCCATTTTCAATTTCCAGGCCAGCTCGTCTATTGCCGACTCTAAAGCGAAACTCCCGGTAGCTTCTCCTGGTGCCCGCATAGAACTTGGACATTGAATATTAAGCGGGATTAATCGATGCGTCACCGCATTATTCGGCGTTTTATACAACATTTTAGACACATTCCCACAAGCCTCGAAATACTGAAGATTCTTAGCGGTATGCGAAGTTGTATGATGCGCTAAAGCGGTTAAAGAACCATCTTTTTTAGCTCCCAATCGCATTTCCTGCTCATCGAACTGGCGCATCCCGGTATTCGTAAACATTTGGTGACGTGTCACTGTAATTTGCACTGGTCTCCCAATCATCTTAGAAGCCATCGTTGCCATTGTGATGTGCTTATATACGTTTAATTTTGAACCAAAACCACCACCAATATAAGGCGTAATAATCTGAACATCTTCTTTAGGTATTCCAAAAGTTTCTGAAATTGAAGTTGTAGCCTGGTTTAATATTTGCTGATTAGCATACATTTTCACCTTTCCATCGTTCCAATTTACAATGGCTGCGTGCAACTCCATTGGTTGTTGATGCTCGATAGGTGTCGTATAAGTTTGCTCTAGAGTAACATCGGCTTCACGCATTCCTGCATCCATATCTCCGCGGCTAAAATCTGCGCTATCACCAGGTTTGTATGCTTTTCCTCTATTTTTATCTAAATGTATATCTGGTGTTTCTTCTTCGTAGGTCACTTTCACCAAGCGACAGGCATATTGTGCCTGCTCAAAAGTTTCTGCTACCACGCAGGCAATATATTGCCCGTAATAATGAACCTGGCGATCCTGGAATACTGGAGCTACCGTGGTTAGTGAAAAGTTAGTCATATCTTTTGGATAGTTTTTCAACTTTTCAGCATTTTTATAAGTGATCACCGCTAAGACTCCGTCTAGCTTTTCTGCTTCTGAAGTATCTATCGAAGTAATTTTTCCTTTTGCTATCGTGCTGTTTACGCCTTGCGCGTACACCATATTTTCGACAGGAAATTCTGAAGCATATTTTGCTTTTCCCGTAACCTTCAGGTGTCCTTCAATTCTATCTATAGGATTTCCTATTCCTGATGCTTTTATTGTTTTCATAGTTTATTGCTAAGATTAGGGATTTTATGCTTCTCTTTCAAAAGCCTGGGTAAGCGCTCTGATGATCGCTTTTTTACCCATTTCAACTTTATATTTATTACCTTCAAAAGGTTTAGCGTCTTGCATTGCCATTTCTGCTGCAGCCTTAAAGTTTACTTTATTCGGTTTCTTACCTTCTAAGTATTTTTCAACTTCAGTAAACTTCCAGGGTTTGTGTGCTACACCGCCCATTGCTAAGCCAGCTTTGGTAATTACACCACTTTTAATTTGTAAACCGGCAGCTACAGAAACCAAAGCAAAGGCATAACTAGAACGCTCACGTATTTTCAAATAATAATAATGATCTGAAAATTTAGGTTCATCTAAATGAATGGCAGTGATCAACTCACCAGGTTCTAATGTGTTATCTTCTTCAGGCTGATTTCCCGGTAATCGATGAAAGTCAGTAAAATCTATAGTCCTTGAAGAACCATCTGTTTTTTGAACCTCAACTATTGCATCCATGGCAGCCAAGGCCACACACATATCTGAAGGATGTGTAGCGATACATTTGTCACTGTATCCAAAAATGGCGTGTAAAGCATTCATTCCATCTTTAGCGCCACAACCTGAACCCGGTTCACGTTTGTTACACGGCATTGAAGTTTCAAAAAAATAGGGACATCTTGTACGTTGCAGTAAATTTCCTGCATTGGTCGCCATATTTCTAATCTGCGCTGTAGCAGCCGAAAGCATTGCCATTGATAATAATGGATAATTTTGTCGAATATCAGGATGGTTTGCAGTTTCAGAATTGCTTAGCATTCCGCCCAGCGTATATCCTCCTTCGTTGTTTTTAGAAATTTGTTTATAATCCAGGCTGGCAACTTCGATCAATTGATCGGGACGTTCTACATCTTCTTTCATCAAATCGACCAAATTGGTACCACCTCCTAAATAATGGGAAGTCTTGGTGAAATTTTGAAGCGCCTGTTCTTTATTTTTAGCATTCGTATAAGAGAATGGTCTCATAATTAGTTTGTGTTTATCCTCAATCGAGGCATTAGAAAAGATTATTGATTCTAAAAATCAATAAATAGATCAGGAGTTTTTAGCTTTCTCCATTTGCTCGGCAGTAGCGAACTCCCAGGTTGGCATCTCATCGTCACCAGAATGCACTTCTTTAAATGCCTGAACGATATTGTTGTAAGCTCCACAGCGACAAATATTACCAGACATCCGTTCTCTAATTTCTTCTTCGGAAAGTTTTAAGTCGGTTTTTACGTCTTTGAAATTTTCTGTCACATAACTTGCTTCTCCATTTTTTGCTTCTTCCAGTAGCGCTACTGAAGAGCAGATTTGTCCAGGAGTACAATATCCACATTGAAATCCATCGTGTTTTAGGAAAGCTTCCTGCATTGGGTGAAGGTTTCCGTTTTCAGCTAAACCTTCTACGGTAGTGATCTCTTTGTCTTCGCAGGTTGCAGCAAGCGTTAAACAAGAAAGCTTACGCTTACCATCGACCATTACGGTACAGGCACCACATTGGCCATGATCACATCCTTTTTTAGTTCCGGTAAGTTGTAAGCGTTCTCGAAGCGCATCTAAAAGTGAAGTCCTAGAATCTAGCGCTAGCTGTTTTACCATATCATTTACCCTAAGATTTACACGGACTTCGTTTAAAAGTATTTCAGGGTTATCGGGTAAAGTTCTTGCCGGACTAGCCAACAAATCTGAAGTTAAATAAGATGAAGCCCAAATACTTAAACTCGCGGCAGACATCTGTTTCAGGAATTTCCTGCGTGAAGTTCCGTTTAAACCAATTTCATCGAAGATCTTTTCTTCATCTTTTGAAAGTTGGTCGGTATCTGAACCATTTTTCCATTTTTCCATTTCGTCCATATGCAATTTTTTTTGAAGGTAATTGAGATTTGAAGTCTAAAAATTTGTAGGCAAACTACCTCCGGGCAAGCCCTCGAGGCATTCGTTGGAAACAAATTTTTAATTTCGAGGCAAGCCTCCGGGTATTATAAGCCTTTGGCGGTGCCGATAAATTTTAGAAACTAAAAATCAATGCTTCAATTTAAATAATTGAATACGGAACTAATGTTTTAGGAATGTTATTTTTATGCTAAAGTGAATTTTAGGTCAATAAAGCGATCTTTTCAACTTAAAATTTAAAAAATATATTTTGGAGTATATAAGTCTACTTTGAATATACAGCTTCAGAAGATATAAACTTTAAAAATGATCTTAAATAGCCTACAAAATTTTCTCTCGATCTTAATCGATCCCATTCTTCTCTTCTCTTAAATTCATCATCGATTTTACCTAAAAAGAAATTATAGATCTCAGGAAATTTTGACGTATATATTTCAAAATTGAAAATAACGAGATCCATTTTGTAGTTTGCCCTGTCTCTTCGTCTTTTTCGATCTGCTATTTGATATAATCCTTCAGCAGTTTTAAAATCTTTTATAAATTGCTCTATAACATCAAAGTGTCTGTAAATTAAATGATTCATAATAATCTTAGTTAGGTTATCTTGCAAAGTGCAACGACTACTAAATTATTAATCATTTGTACTTACATCAATACCCAACAAAGGGTATTTTACAATTTCTTTAACAAAGAGAATTATAAAA
The DNA here is from genome assembly GCF_019904275.1 of Zunongwangia sp. SCSIO 43204. Taxonomy (GTDB): domain Bacteria; phylum Bacteroidota; class Bacteroidia; order Flavobacteriales; family Flavobacteriaceae; genus Zunongwangia; species Zunongwangia mangrovi. The sequence goes on along the minus strand of NZ_CP063204.1, from coordinate 2,310,242 downwards.
TAAAAAAAAGAGACCATAAAAATGGTCTCTTTCTTATTCATGTAAAATTCAAAACTTAGTATGCATTAGCGATGATTTGCTCGTAAAGCTCTTGTTTACCACTCATTTTTGTTGGCTCTCCATTTGCTTTTCCTAGCTCACCTAATTGCTCTAAAGTAAGTTTTCCTGTTTCAAAATCTTTACCGCTACCACTATCAAAAGAAGCGTAACGATCTTTTTTAAGGCTACTGTATTTTGTATTGTTAAGAATATGCTCTGCAGTAATTAATCCGCGTGCAAAAACATCCATTCCAGAGATATGGGCGATAAATTTATCTTCAAGATCTGTAGAATTTCTTCTAACTTTCGCATCGAAGTTAATTCCGCCTCCCTGAATTCCGCCACCTTTAAGGATGATCATCATTGCCTGGGTAACTTCAAATAGATCGATTGGGAATTGATCTGTATCCCATCCGTTTTGATAATCACCACGGTTCGCATCGATACTTCCTAATTTTCCCGCATCGATAGCAGTTTGCAATTCATGCTCAAATGTGTGACCAGCAAGCGTTGCGTGATTTACCTCGATATTCAGTTTAAAGTCATCCTGCAATCCATATTTATTGATAAAACCTAAACAAGTTGCCGCATCAAAATCGTATTGATGTTTAGTTGGTTCCATTGGTTTTGGCTCTAAGAAAAAGTTTCCTTTAAAACCTTGTTTTCTGGCATAATCTCTACACATTCCTAAGAACATTGCCATATGCTCCTGCTCTCTTTTCATATCAGTATTAAGCAAGCTCATATAACCTTCACGACCACCCCAGAATACATAATTCTCACCGCCTAAAGCCATAGTAGCATCTAAAGCGATCTTTGCCTGTGCACCGGCATAAGCCACAACATCAAAATTAGGATTAGTTGCCGCACCATTCATATATCTTGGATTGGTAAACAGGTTAGATGTTCCCCAAAGTAACTTCAAACCACTTTCTTGTTGCTTTTGCTTTGCATATTCTGTAACAGCCTGGATTCTTTTTTCAAACTCTCCCAAAGTTGGCGCTTCATCTACAAGATCTACATCATGAAAACAATAATAAGGAACACCAAGCTTGGTCATAAATTCGAAAGCAGCATCCATTTTATCTTTGGCACGCGCTACCGGATCTTCCTTTTTATCCCACTCAAAAACTTCGGTATCTGCTCCAAAAGGATCTCCACCTTTGTTATTAAATGTATGCCAGTACGCCACCGCAAATCTCAAGTGCTCTTTTAAAGTTTTGCCGGCTACGACTTTATTTTCATCATAATATTTAAAAGCTAAAGGATTGTCACTCTCTTTACCTTCAAATTTTATGGTATCGATGTTCTTAAAATAATTACTCATAATATTAATTTTTAATGGCTTTTTTCCAGTTATTATATATTGATTTATAGGTTTCAACCAGTTCTGGTTGCGGTTTTATGGTTTGAAGACATTCCAGACTTTCAAAGGCATCTTCAAGGCTTTCGTAGTGTCCATAGCCATAGGCTGCTCCTCTGGCCGCACCATCTGCTCCGTTGGTTTTATAAAGCTGAAGTGTAGTATTGGTAGTATTCACGAAAATTTCCTGGAAAACCGGACTCAAAAACAAGTTATCTTTCCCGGCTCTTACTGTTTTTCCTGAAGCGCCAACTTCCTGCATAATTTCAAATCCGTAATTCATAGCAAACACAATTCCCTCGCAGGCTGCTCTTACTAAATGTGGCGTTTTATGAATGTTGAAGTTAAGATTCGATATTCCAGAAGAAACTTCTCTATTCTGAAAAATTCGCTCCACTCCATTTCCAAAAGGATGAAAAAGTAAACCTTCACTTCCAGGTTTCGACTGTGCAGCCATCTCATTTAAATACTCATAATCGACAATTTTCTCTCGGCCTGAAGACAAAATATTTCGCAGCCACTGGTAAAGAATTCCAGAACCATTGATGCAAACCATCACACCATTCCTAATTTCATTTACTTTGTTATTTACGTGCAAAAAGGTATTGATTCTATTATCCCTGTCGAAAGAATGATTTTCACTAACCGAATAAATTACTGCGGAAGTTCCCGCGGTTGTCGCAATTTCACCCGGACTCAGAACATTCAGTGACATCGCATTATTGGGCTGATCACCGGCTCGATACGTGATTTTAACGTCTTCTGAAAGACCAAGTTCTTTTGCAACTGTTGAAGAAATTACGGCCTGATCTCCAAAATTAGAAACCACTTCAGGAATTAAGTCTTCTGAAATTCCGTAGTGATCAAGAATTTCTGTAGCCAAGCGCTGTTCTTTAAAATGCCAAAGCATTCCTTCAGATAATCCACCTTTACTTATTTGCGGTTTTTCACTAAAACAGGCAGCGATATAATCGCCAGGTAGCATCATATAAGCCGCTTTTTGATAAATTTCAGGCTCATTTTCTTTTACCCATTTTAATTTTGAAGCCGTAAAATTTCCCGGGCTACCCAAAATCATATCGTGACATTGCTCCTCACCAATTTCTTCGAAAGCTTTATCACCAATTGCAGCTGCACGGCTATCGCACCAAATTATCGATGGACGTACAGGGTTTAGCTCCTTATCGGTTAATACCAAACCATGCATCTGGTAAGCGACACCAATTGCTTTTATTTTGGTTAAATCGATTTCATGTTCAGATCGTAAACGTTGTAGTGCAATTTTTACATTTTTCCACCATTGGTTTGGATCCTGCTCTGCCCAACCGGGCTGCAAAGCTTCCATCGCCATTTCAGATTTTGGCTCGCCAACGGCAGCAATACTTTGTTGAGAATTAGCATCGAAAATCGATAATTTCACCGAACTACTTCCCAAATCTATTCCTAAAAAATACATTCTAAGTCGATTTTATTAGTTTCTGAAGTAATTTTCAAAAGACTAATAGTTTATTTGACTACAAGTATAAATTAAATTTTGAATATTATCAAAAATTATATGGTAAAAATGACTAATACTAAAATTAAATTTAAAATAATAAGATATAATCTGTTTTCAGGGTATTTTGAATAAATATTTCTGAATAATTTGAATGAATTTATTCAGAAATTGAAGATTAGTTTAAAATCGATGATCTCAACTGTCGATTTCAGCTGAAGATTGATTTAAGAAAGTATAAATTCAGTAGAAATCAAACCAACCACAAATAAAAAAGCCCTGAAAAATCAGGGCTCATTTTTTACAATTTCAGCAATAATTATTTTACGCGGTAAACAGTTCTAAATCCTAAATGATCTGTCCCAGAATCCATCGAAGTTCCCATCCTGGCCGAGATTCGGTAACTAGCACAATACGATTTATTACATAAAAACGAACCGCCCTTTATCACTTTTTCCTTTTGGTAAGGATTATCTTCATTAAAATAGGTAATAGAACCTTTTGGATTTAATAATTCTCCCTGTTGCAAGGCTTGCTGGTAATATCTGGTATTAAAATTATCTTTGGTAAACTCCCAAACATTTCCTGCCATATCATATAAATTAAGGCTGTTTGGAGGAAAAGATTTTACCGGAGCTGCATATTTATAACCATCCTCGGGAACATTTTTCACCGGAAATTGTCCCTGCCAGGTATTGGCTTCATCATTCAATTTCGATTCGTCATCACCCCAGGTGTAAATACCACCATGACTTTGCCCGTGCGCTGCAGCTTCCCATTCGGCTTCTGTTGGTAGATCACGTCCCGCCCAGCTTGCGTAAGCTAAAGCATCTTCGTAAGCAACATGCACAACCGGAAAATTATCTTTGCCTTCGATACTACTATTGGGGCCTTGCGGATGCTTCCAATCGGCACCACGTTTCCATTCCCACCACTGGCCATAGTCGTTAAGATTAGTCATATTTTCTAAGTCTTTTCTAAAAATCAAAGAACCTGGCTGTAAAATGCTATCGGCTGGTTTTGGTGTTCCCGGCGGTAATTGTTCTTTTAATTCTTCCCAAACAACAGGGCGCTCTGCAATGGTTAGATAACCCGTTTCTTCAACAAATTTTTTAAACTGCGCATTGGTTACTTCGGTTTGATCGATAAAAAATCCATCTACCGCTACCGGATGCGCCGGCTTCTCTCTTGGTAATGCATAAGGATCGCCATCTGTAGCGCCCATTGTAAACTTAACACCAGACACCCAAACCATTCCCTCTGGAGCTTCAATTTCTTCCGGTTGTTGTTTTAAAAGATCTTCAGAATTTACTTTATTGACTTCAGCAGAAGTTTGTTTTTCAGTTTGCTGATTTTCGTTAGTTTGAGATTCTTTTCTTTCAGCTTCATTCTTACAGGAGAAAAATAAAAGGCTAAACAAAAGAACCGGATATATCGATAATTTTAGCATTAATGTATTTTTTATCAAATATAATTAGTATTCCGAAGAAATCATACCTATTAACACATTGCTTCTTAATAATACAATAAAAAAGGCCGACTATCGAAAGTCGGCCTTCAATTCACATAAACCACCTAAACTCAATCTTATCTCTAAATAGATCTCCAATCCTAATTTTATAACAGCGTACTAGGACAAACGTATGCTGTAACCGGAATTTTAGTTTCCTTTATCGCCTTAAAGCCATCGATAACATCTGTTAGTTGTGACCAACCGCGCTGCTGTAAAATCGAGGCAGCGATCATGCTTCGATAACCACCGGCACAATGCAGTACAAATTCCTGTTCCTTAGGAAACTTTTCTAAATGCTGATTAATTTGATTTAGCGGAATATTTACTGCACCTTCAACATGCTCAGACTCGAATTCACTTTTCTTACGCACATCGATAATCACAAGATCTCCCTTCATTTTTTGCTGAAGCTCTTCCGCAGTAATTCTATTTACAGCATCAATCTCATTGCCTGCCGCTTCCCAGCTTTTCAAACCATCTGCTAAATAACCCTGAGTATTATCGTAACCTACACGGCTTAACCTTGTAATGGCTTCTTCTTCTTTTCCATCTTCAGTAACCAGTAAAATAGGCATTTCAAGATCTGGAATCATCTCTCCTACCCAAGGCGCAAAACTTCCCTGTAATCCTATATTTATACTATTTGGAATATGAGATTTTGCATACTCATCAGCACTTCTTGTATCTAGAACAAGAGCGCCTTCTTCGTTAGCGACTACTTCAAATTCTTCCGGACTTAAAGCTCGTGCCGCCTGTTTCATTACTTTATCAAAACTTTTATATCCGCCAATATTCAATAATACGTTCTGCGGAAAGTATTTTGGTGGGGCAGTTAAACCGGTTAAAAGTTCTTTTACAAACTCTTCTTTGGTCATATCTGCTCTTAGCGCATAGTTTGTCTTTTTCTGATTGCCCAGCGTATCAGTAGTTTCTTTACTCATTTTTTTACCACAAGCAGATCCTGCTCCATGATTAGGATACACAATTAAATTATCACTTAAAGGCATAATTTTATTACGAAGCGATTCAAACAAATGTCCGGCAAGTTTTTCTTCTGTTAGATCTGAAACTACATGCTGTGCTAGATCTGGTCTTCCCACATCTCCGATAAATAAAGTATCACCAGTGATGATTCCATGCTCTTTCCCTTTATCATCGATTAGCAAATAAGTAGTACTTTCCATTGTATGCCCGGGAGTATGCAAGACTTTTACTTTATAATCACCAATCTCGAAGATCTGGCCATCTTCAGCAAGGATAGTCTCGTAATTTGGTTTAGCATTTGGCCCAAAAACGATTTGCGCGCCGGTCTTTTTTTGTAGATCTAAATGACCGCTAACAAAATCGGCATGAAAATGCGTTTCAAAGACGTATTTAATTTTCGCATTATCATTTTCTGCTTTCTGGATATATGGATTAACTTCTCTTAATGGATCAAAAATGGCTGCTTCACCTTTACTTTCGATATAATAAGCCGCATGGGCAAGACAACCGGTATATATTTGTTCTACTTTCATAATTTCTAAATTTAATATGAAGTGATTTTGTTTGTTTCTGAGTGTAAAAATAATAGAACAATAATATTTAGACGGTAACTCTTGTTACAATTCCCATTTTTAGCAAACTATCTTGGAGCAAGCCCTCGAGGCATTAGTAGGAAACAAAATTTTAATTTCGAGACAAGCCTCGGGGTATTACACCCTTTGGCGGTGCGAATAAAAATTAAGTCAGATTTTATCCAAAATAGAAAAGGAGATCCCGAAGAATCTCCTTTTTACAGTTAAGCGTAATAATCGATAAAGCCTGTAAAACCAAGCATGTATTGCTTTATCGATCGTAAAACTAACTAAAAATCAGCTTAACTAATTATTCAGTAATATTGAAATGTGCATCTGCACTGGCAACATTACCATCGTGATCTGTTACTTCTAAAGACAGGTGATATTCTCCTGATGCGGCATCTGCTGGTACATCAAAATGCTCATGGAAATCGATAGCAGTTTCATCTTCGTAAGTGTAAGATTGCTCAAATTCCCAACCTTCTCCATCTTCAGAATGGATATGAATTTCTACATTTTCGATTCCGTGTTCACCTGCGATTTCAGCATCTACATGCATTTCTTCTCCGGCAGCTACATTTTCGTCTACAGTTATTTCTGAAATTGTTATCGCTTCAGCATCGTTGTCTTCATCGGTTACATGAAAGTGAGAACCTTCAGAATAGGAGTTACCTTCAGCATCAATAACAGTGATCGTAATATGATATTCTCCTAAAGCTGCATTTGCAGGCACGTCGATATGCTCATGAAATTCAGCTGAAGTCCCTGAATAATCATCATAAGTTTCACCGAAAGTCCATTCGATCTCCCCTTCAGCTGGTTCTAGATCGTGACCGTGAATACTTACTGAAACCGAACCTATTTCGTGATCTGCAGCTATTTGTGCTTCTGCATGAAATTCTCCACCTCTAACAGCATCTTCACTATGGATATCTGTAATCGTAATTCCGTGTTCTTCACCGGTGTGATCTTCTCCAATGATCACTTCTACATACACCTGATTTTCGTTTCCTGAAACATCGATCACGGTAATCCCTAAATGGTATGGTCCCTCTGCAATATCGTCTGGAATTTCGATATGTTCGTGTGCATGGTAGGTTTGTGGTGCTCCTTCAATATTAAAAGTCTGATTAAAAGACCAAGGACTTAATGAAGTTGCCTGCATTACAGGATCAAAAGAAACAGTACTATTTAAAACGCCAGAATGTGTATGCCCGTCAAAATTATTATGAATATCAACTCTGTAAGAAGATAACGCATCGTTATCGCTAAAGTTTACATCAAAATGCAACTCACCACCTACTTCAAAAGCTTCTCCTTCTACAGGATCGTTTACTGTAATTTCAGGACGTTCACTATCCAGGATTTCATCGTCGTCACTGCTACAGGCAGCAAAAAATGTAAGTGTAAAAAGTGCTATAAGTTTTATTGAAAAATTTTTCATCTTAAAATTTGAGATTTTTATATTATTTATCGTCCAAAAAGGAGAAAACCTTTAAGGCTATGTTATTTTGAATTTTGTAAAAAGTATTTGTCTTAAGCTAAATCGAAAACGGGTGGTCCCCTAACGAAAAACCTTAACTGATGAAAAGTTTTTTGGCTAATCCTAACCTCAGAAAAGGCATTTTTAACTACGATTATTAATGGAAGTTCTTCTTTATAATTTTCCTTCGGAAGTATCCCGCGATATTCCCCATGTAAAAAATGAGAACAGGTATGTGGTGATGCTATCTTCTGAAAACTAAGCTCATTTTGCTCAAAAGAATTGGCATGCTCATTAAGGATTATATGCGCCGACCATAAAATTGGGCCAACCGGAAGTAAAACCAGTAAAAACCGACTAATATGTTTTAACCACCAATTTTTCATGACTGTCCAAATGGAATTTTAATACTCAGCTGAATATTTCTTCCCATCTCGGGAATTTGCAATCGGCGATAAAAACTGGTATGGTTAAAATACTTTGTATTGAAAAGATTATCTATTCTGAAGTTAATATTGGCCTTAAAATCATCGAATTTTAGCTTAGTTTGAAAACCCATTCCCCAAAGCGAATAGCCCGGCGTAATATCTTCGCCCTGGGCAATTCGATCTTGCTTCATCACAGATCTATTATTAATACTTACTTCTGAAGCTTTCAGAACTTTAGAATCTGTGAAAACCTGGTAACCAACTTCAGTAAACACATTATTTGCTGGCGTAAACGGTAACGGATAATTGCGCGACCTGCTGGAAGTTAGCTGCTGATTGTATAAATATTCGCCTGCTACACCAAAATGCCAACGACCAATTTCTTTATCGATCTTAAGTTCTAAACCGGTAAGTAAAGCTTCAGATTCGGTATAACTATATAATTGCCCGGAATGTGGCAGTAACGAAAAAGTTCCGCTGGGACGTAAAAAAATATAATTACTGAAAAAATAAGCATACGGACTCAGGTTGATATTCCATGAATTTTCAGCATAATTTAAACTTACATCGGCCATAAAACCCTGCTCGGGATCCAGGTTAGGATCGCCCTGCTCGTGCCTGAAAGATCCATGATGAATTCCGTTTGCACCAAGTTCTATCGCTGTTGGTAAACGAAAAGCCGTTCCTAAATTAACTTTACTGCTAAATTGCTCGTTAAACTGATGATCCCAACCTACACGTGCATTAAAACTTGTAAAATCACGGTTCAGATCCTGGCTTCGCTGTGCGTAAGCGGTTGCTGTTTCTTCAGATTGATTATTTCCGATTAAAAATTCATACAAATTGGGATCGTAATAGCCTTCCATATCGATCTTTCCATAATCGAAACGAAGACCTAAAGTCCATAAATTCTGCTTAGAAGATTCGAACTCGTGAATAGCGAAAATCGCGTAATTAGCCGAGTGATATTCTGGTAACAGAAAGTTGAATCCTTCTATTTCGTTATTTTTCCATTGTGCATCTATCCCAATCTGAGTCTCATTCCTTTTATCAAAATCGTGATGATAAGTGGTCTTTGCACCGTAAGTATCCAGATCAAAATCCAATTCTAAATTCGGGTTTACTTCTGGTGGCTGCTGCCCGGCGTAATGCGTGTGGAATAAACTCCATTCCTGGCGATGATTTTTTTGAAAAGAAAGATCTACATCTAATTCTCCATTTTCAAAAACAAAGTTCGAATTACTAATTACTTTAAAATGCGTAGCACGCTGAAAAGGCTCTTCGATATTTCTGGTATCACCGTCTGGTTGTACTCTACTTATATCTGGAATTCCGTGCGAACCTGGGAAAAATCCAGATTTTTGATACACATTACTCACACTTAAAGTAGACGAAAATCGATCTTTAACCACTCCCACCTGCGTGTACCAATCGAGTTCTTTCCCCGCGGTATTCTTCAATTGCTTGTCGTAAATGGGAATATCAAAATTTAAATACGAGATCTGGTCTGTGGGTAAATTATAATCCCCAAATGTTAGTCCGGTTAATTTTCCTTTTACAAACCAATCATTTTTTTTATAAGCGATTTGTGCAGAACCTCCCAAACTATTATTCACACTCTTAGCGAAAGTATAAACGCTACCCGATAAACCATCTTCAGGCACTTTATTATTCTTTATACGAACCACGCCTCCTAGCGCATCGCTTCCATAAGCAATTGAACCTACTCCTTTGATTATTTCCAGATCTTCAACCTGAAGCGCATCGATCTCTAAGCCATGATCTGCGCCCCATTGCTGCCCTTCCTGTTTTACGCCATTTTCTGTAACAGCAACACGATTAAGCCCAAGCCCCCGAATTATTGGTTTTGACGCTCCAGAGCCAATTTGCATTGCGTTGAATCCAGGTAACTTTTCAAGACTCGATGCCAGAGAACCCGAAAATTGATCCTGTAAATACTCATTATCGACATATAAGACCTGCTGACTCGTTTTTTTATGCTGATGTCCTTCTAACATCACCTCATCCAAGCCATTTACAGACTGCTCTAAAATAAAGTCAAATTTCCGATTTTGATGAAGCTGAATTATCGTATCTAAAGACGTAAATCCAATGATGGAGACTTCGATTTGGTAGGTTCCTTCAGCTAATTTTGCTGAATAAAAACCATCTTCTGAAGTCCAAAAGTATTGATCTCCAATTTTAATATAAGCACCATCTAAAGCATCCCCTGTTTGAGAAGTAACTGTTCCTGAAAGCTCAAAATTAGAATCCTGAGCAAAAGAATTGAAAGTTAACAGGGATAAGCATAAACCTATCCAAAAGAATTTCATAAAACGAATCCGTAAATAAAAAATGTAACATTGCCTAAAACCTACAAAGATCAATAATGGGTTTTTAAGGCGTTAAAAAACACTAATTAAGCACGGATGGCTGGTGGAGCCCGTAAAGAAAAATAAGGATCTGGGCAGTCCCAGATAGTTTGCGATAGTGAAAGTGAATAAACAGATTCTTTATTCGGGATAAAAAGATCGAACGTAAAAAACTCTGGTGAATCAAAGCCAGAAAAATGGAAATCGCAAATTTTACAATCCATACCAGATTTTACGATATTCTTATCCATTTGCACGATGTGCGTGTGGTCTTTTGACATTGAATCCTGAGAAAAACCATGTTCAAAAATATGAACATAAGGATATACTAGCGCAAATGCAATTAAGAGCGCAGTAAGAATAGCTGTATATCCGGTTATTTTTTTCATTGAACGCAAATGTAGCAACTATTTATGCGCTTGCAAGCTATTTCTTTAGAAAATAATAAATCGTTTTATCGAGTTTGAACAAAAAAAATCAGGATAGCTTAGTTTTAAAACCAAACTATCCTGAATATCAATATTGTATATTTTTAGATACTTTTTTTAGAAGAGTATCATTTTTATTCCTGTTCTTTTTTAAGCCAAAGCTGCTCCATATCTTCCAGAGATCTTCCTTTGGTTTCTGGAACAAATTTCCATACAAATACTGCTGAAATTACTGCAAAAGCACCATAAACCCAGTAAGAGAATCCATGATTAAAAGTATCTACCAGGAAAGGATTATTATTCATAATTGGGAAGGTCCACGAAATTAAAAGATTGGCTAACCACTGCACTGCAACGGCAACAGCCATTACTCCTTTTATCGAATTTGGAAATATTTCTGAAAGTAATACCCAGGTAACCGGTCCCCAGGAAACTGCAAAAGCAGCAATATAAACCAACATTAGTAATAGTGAGGTAAATCCAACAGCTCCAGAAAATAGCGAGAATCCTAAACCTATCATGCTAATTCCCATCACTACACTACCAATTAATAAAAGCTTTTTTCGACCAAAATTATCTACCGTCATAATCGCAATTACCGTAAAGATCATATTTATAGCCCCAACAATAATAGTTTGCAACATCGAAGCATTGGTATCTACACCCATTCCTTTAAAGATTTCTGGAGCGTAATATAAAACCACATTAATCCCTACGAATTGCTGAAAAACAGAAAGCAATAATCCTACGATGATCACCGGCCACCCGTAAAATAACCAGTGCGCTTTCTTAGTTTTGAACGAATTTTTGATTTCAGACAGAATTCTATCTGAAGAAGATTTTACATTCAATTTATCTAATATCGTCTTGGCTTTTTCCTCATTTCCTTTCATCACCTCAAAACGCGGAGTCTTCGGCATAAAAAGTAAAAGCACAAAGAATAAGAAAGCAGGAATTACTTCAGATAAAAACATATATCGCCAACCCGATTCTGTAATCCAGTCATCAGATTGTCCCTGCACAATAAAGTAATTCACAAAATACACTACCAACATACCTGTTACAATAGCCAGCTGATTAAAAGAAACCATTTTTCCACGAATATTAGCCGGCGCCATTTCAGCAATATAAAGCGGTGCCAACATACTCGCGATCCCTACGCCCATTCCTCCAATAATTCTATAAATAATGAAAGAAGAAAGCGTTTGGATCCCAAATACATTAAAAGCCTCTGGGTATCCAGATCCTAAAGCGGAGATTAAAAATAGAATAGCAGCAATCACTAATCCGTTTCTACGTCCTACCGAGTTTGCTATAAAATCTCCAAAAGATGCACCTAAAATACACCCAACCAGAGCACTACTCGTCATAAAACCTAAAATAGAATTTCTAAGGTTCTCGGTTAAAACATCGGGAAGATCTAAGAAATACATTTTGAATAACGGGATAGCGATCAAAAGGAATATGACGATTATGGCTATAGAGGTTATTTTCTTAAAAAACTTGAACAAGAAATATCCAAATAGTATCAGCACACCAATTGATACGATGCTAATGATACCTTTAAATTCTATAATTGCTCCGGAAGCTAAAACGTTATCGTTATCGAGCGGATTTATAAAAAAGGAGTTCATCGCCCCTACTGCTCCAGAGATCACAGCGGTATCATAACCAAATAGCAAACCTCCCAGGCTTGCTACAAGTGTGATTAGGATGATAAGCTTATTGTTGAAAGAGTTTTTGTTTTCCATTCCACTAATAGTTATTAAGACTACAAGTATAATCTAATTTTATATATTTTTCAATAAATACATCGGTTTTTTACCAGTTAATAATTTTAAAAGCCTAAAATTATCTATAGCCTTAAAATTAGAGCCTCAAAAGTTCCAAAATTTGCTTGCCCAGGCAATCCAGGTACTCCAGTTTGGCCCTGTGCTATGACCACCGGCATGCTGTCTAAAAGCGATTTCACCATCGGCCATTGCGGTTCCTAATTTTGGAAATTCTGAAGTTTCTAATCCGCTTTTTCCCAACAGTTCATAGACCGGTGTCGCATGAACTCCAGCTAAGAACATTCCTTTGGCATCTACCCACTGCCCTTCAACTAAATGAGAACCAGAACTAATAAAAACAGGTCTCGGTGCGCATAAAGCAACTAATTGATGGGCATCTACCGGTAAATCTTCAGTTTCTAACGCTGAGGCATATTTTATGAAATTTCCGCAAAACCAGTGATATTCACCAGAACTCGCTAGGTTTTCTATCTGTTCGCCAAAATTTCTTCGCAGTAAAGAAGTTCCGCCTGCTCCAGCAGAGCCAAAAAATCCTAGAGAAATTCGATCATCAAAAGCCATGCTTACGATGGCTGCTTTCCCGTATCTTGAAACGCCTTCTACTGCAATTCGGTTTTCATCGATCTTAGGATTGGTTTCAAAATAATCCATTGCTCGACTTGCTCCCCAGCCCCAGGCTCTTAATGCTCCCCATTGCTCGGGCTTTCTGGGTTTCCCATGATTTAACAAACCGATAATTCCTGAAGTTAATCCTGCACCATTATCTGCCTGGATACTATTAGGAACTAAAATCGCGTAACCTATATTTTGTGATAATACCTGTTGCTTCCACTTTGGCTCGTAAGCCGAAGCAAAATAGCTACCCGGTTCGCTTGCACTTCTTTCAAAGGGTGAATTTATAAATCCAAATTCCATCACCATAGGCACAGCTTCTTTTGCTCTTTTAGGAATCCCGACCAAAAGTTCGATTTTCACCTCGATCTCTGGATAAGCCGAATTATCAACAACACCTTCTAAAAGAATTTCGGTTACAGGATAAGAATATAGGGTTGTATCCTTTTCTGAAACAATATTCCATGTTACTGAGGGAATATTTTCTGGTAGGCGACCATAGACTGAAGTTTCAAAATCTTCCACAATTTCTGGTCTGCGAATTTCCCACCAGTCTTCAGCAGTAGTGATCTTCTTTCCGTTATTACTCACCAATACTTCAGGGAGATCGTAAGATTTCACTTTACTTTCGTCGAAATTAGCCGAATTTTCTGAAGCTGGATTCCCAGAAGGTCCCGGCCTGTTTTCAGCAGTAATTCCCAACTGCTTTTTCATTTGAATAAAGTTTTGATAGTTCAATTTATTGATACTATCCTGGTATGCTTTGTAATCTTGTGCTTCTGCAGAAAAACTTAGCAGCAAAAAAAGGACTGCGAAAACATCGAATATCGATCTTATGTTTCTCATAATTTGTAAATTCTGAGTAAAATACCTCGGGCAAGCCCACAAGGCATTTGTTGGAGATAAATTTTTCATTTCATGGCGAGCTTCTGGATATTATAGCCTTTGGCGGTACCAATAAAAACCTCGAAACCAAGGGCTTGTTTTTATTTTTTAGGAAATTTGTAAATCTTATATTGAAATTAGTATTCGGCGTGTGTTAAAACCGAATACTAATTTTTGATATCTAGTTGGGTACAGCATTGTTTCCAGAAGTTGCGTATAATCCCATCATACTACCGGTAAAACCGCCCGCAACATCTGTAGACAAAATGTCGCCAGAAACTGTTCCGCCAAGATTGGTAAAATCTTCGCCCTCTTTTGCAAAACTGAATTTATATTGATCACCATCTGCTTCTACTTTTAATTGCAGATCACCTTTGTAATCTATTTTCTTACTGGCCAAAATGGTCTTTTTTGAATCCTCTGTACGTTGTAACAATAAATAGTAATCTTTATCCTTTTTGGTTACTCCAAAAAGATAATTGAAGTTTTCATTCTGTAAACAAACAATTCCGGCAAGATCTTTTTCAGATTTTGGAGTGTAGTTCATCTCTGCTGAAAAAGAAAAATTATTATGCTGTTGGCGATAGAATAAGGTCGAAGTTGGCGCTAATTCGTTGATATTTGTTTCAAGCGGATTAAGTTTTAATCCGTTTTTATCTTTTTCGATAAAATTCTCACGAGGCGCTCTAAGGCTTATCCAGCGATAATCTAAAGTATCTGCACTAAAATCTTCTTCGTAAGTGAAATTTCCGTTAGGAAAATAACCCTCTTCAGTGGTTTTATTCTCTACACCTTCTGGCATTTTTAGTTTTGGCTCTAAGGGCACTAATCCGTTTTCAAAAACAGGAAATTCACCAGACCAGTCTACCGGTAAAATAAACGTTTCTCTACCTGTATTCACACGATTTTCTTCATTGGGTCTAACCGCAAGAAAAACTCCGTAATACTTATCATCTGGACCTTTAACCAAATCGGCATGCCCGGCCCAATCTACTTTATTTTCACGATTTGTATTTAGATGACGTTGTGATAAAATTGGGTTATTTCCAGAAGGAATAAATGGTCCTTTTGGCGAATCACTTTTAAAGATCACCTCACTATGCCATCCACCGGTACCACCTTCAGCACACATTAGATAATAACTTCCATCTTTTTTATACATATGAGGAGCTTCGATCCAAATAGGTTGCTTGGCCAAATCTACACCACCATTTACGATCACTTTATCGGTACCAGGAATTACCTGATCTTTCTCTGTATCATATTCCCAAACTTTAATTACTCGATGTCCCTGGTAAAGTGCTTCTTCTGGCGCATCGTTATGTACCACATAAGCCGATCCATCATCATCAAAAAAGATGGAAGGATCGATTCCTTCAAAATCTAATTTTATAGGATCGCTCCATCCCTTCATAGGATCTTTTGTTTTCACTACGATATTTCCCATACCTGCAGTAATTGCCGTTGTGATCATGTAAAACGTATCGTTGTTTGGGTTATAGGTTATTCCGGGCGCATACACACCTCTACTTATCCCGGCATTGGTTACGTCTAACTGAGACGTTCTTTCTAACACATGGCCAATTTGTTTCCAGTTTACTAAATCTTTTGAATGAAAAATAGGCACCCCAGGAAACATCGCAAAGGATGAGCAAACCATATAATAATCATCTCCCTTTCTGGTGATCGCAGGATCTGGGTAAGTTCCCTGTAAAATAGGATTGTAAAACTCTCCTTCTTTTAAAGGGTTTTCTTTGTAAACATCGTCATTACCCTTATAAATCACCTTCGAGAATACGGGCTCATTTTTTTTAGGTTTAGTTTCGTCGTTTTCACCATCATTTTTTCCTAAAAAGGAAAATAACGCAAGGAATAATGGCAGAATAAATAATATCTTTCTGTTCATTGTTAGGCTTATTAATTATATAATCTGATTTTGTTTAGTTTTCGTTCTATTTTTTATTTCGTAAAAAGTGAAAGATCGATCGATTCGCCCATCACTTTATAGCCTTTTTCGTTAGGATGTAAATAGTCGCCAGATTGCAGGTCTGGATGGATTACATTAGGCTCATCAGGATTTTCAAGGAATTTCGAAAAATCGATCACCGCATCGAATGCGCCACTATTTCTTATCCAATCGTTCACCTTTTGGCGCGCTTCTTCTCTATAATCTTTATAATAAAATGACTTTTCGATAGGTGTAATCGTACCACCATACACCTTTATATCTTTAGCGTGTGCTTTATCGATCATGGTTTTATAGGCTTCGATCAAACCATTAGCCACATTAAATGCTGCTGTACTATCTGGCGTCCCACCAAGATCATTCACGCCTTCCATAATAATTAAAAACTTTACTCCACTTTGGCTTAAAATATCACGATCAAAACGATTTAATCCTGTTGGTCCTAAACCACCTCTTAAGACTGCATTTCCACCGATTCCCATGTTTAGCACTCCTACGTTTTTTGTTTCTGAATGCTGAAGTAACCTCTCGGCTAAAATATCTGGCCAGCGATTTTGCTTATTGGTTCCAGAGCCACGGCCATCTGTAATCGAATTTCCAAGAATCGCAATTGCCGAAGCATTCTCGGCAGCCATTACTTCAAGGGTATTTATTGCATACCAATGATCTGTGGTTACAGCCTTTGTAAAATCTTCTTCTGCAATTTCCTGATTTCCTTGCACTAAATACGAAGTGGTCCTGGAACCTGGATGCCCGGTAATTTTTTCGGCTGTTTCACCAAATTTAATGGTAATCGCCAGCTTGGTTCTAGGATCAAATTCAAAAGATAAAGCGTCCGAAAATACCGCTTCTCCTGCCGGAATGCTAACTCCTACTTTTCCATCGAATTTTAAAGTTTTTACTGTTGAAACATCCACTAATGGTTGTTCTCTGACTATTGCGATTTCTACAGCTTTCATTTCTACAGGACGATCGCTAAACTCGTTAGAGAATTTCAGTCGGATGCTTTTTCCGCCTAAAGACGGACTAATAATTTGCCGTAATGTATTTCCTGTTAAACCGGGTGCTGGTGGCACATTTCTTGGCTCAACTAGTTGCGGAGCGGTACTCCAACTCCCCACCCATTTTTGTTGAATTTCGCTGTTTTTTGAAGTATAATTAGAAGACCCGCAAGATGCCAGCAACATTAAAAATGATGCTATGATCAAGCCTATTCCTATTCTATAATTTAATGTTTGTAACATTCTAAATCTCTTTTTCAATTTGAAATTGTTATATCTTATTACTTTCTTCAGTTTTTACTGAAAATTTATAAATCGTTTCTGAAGAAAACTCCTCTCCGGCCTGCAAAATCACGGATGGGAAATCGGGACGATTTGGAGAATCTGGAAAATGCTGTGTCTCAAAGCAAAAACCAGAACGTTTTTCGTAATTTCCTTTCTGATTCGGGATTTTAAGATTTCCATCTAAAGAATTACCGGTATAGAATTGCATTCCTGGTTCTGTAGTTAAAACCTCTAAAAAACGACCACTTTTAGGATCGTAAGCGCTTGCCGCAAAACCTAATTCTTTATTCGTTTCTTTATTCAGAATAAAACAATGATCGTAACCACCGGCAGTTTCTAATTGTTGGTCATTCTGGTTAATTTCTGCTGCAATTTTCTTCGGCTTTCTAAAATCAAAAACATTATTTTCGACAGCACGAAATTCTCCGGTTGGGATGGTTTCTGAAATTGGTAAAAATGAGTCGGCATTTATCAACACCTCATGATCTTCGATGTTTTTATTAAAATCTGCCGTAAGATTAAAATAAGAATGTTGCGTAAGATTAATAATCGTTTCCATATCAGAAATCGCCCGATAAGTAATCTTTAATTCATTGGCATCAGTGAGTTCGTAATAAACTTTTACTTTTAGATTTCCCGGAAATCCCATTTCTAAATGCGGACTATCATAACTCAAAACTACTTTAGACTCGCTTAGTTGTTCCACGTCCCAAAAAACGGCATCAAAACCTCCAATACCGCCATGCAGGCAATTTTTACCTTCATTTTTATTGACCTCGAAAGTCTCTCCATTCAACCTAAAACTGGCATTTGCAATTCGGTTAGCGTATCTTCCAATTAAAGCCCCGATAAATGGATTTGGCTTTAAGTAATCGTCATCACTAAGATTTAATACCACATTCCCAAACTTGCCATTTCTATCCGGAACTTCAAGATTAGTAATTCGGCCGCCATAATTAATAAGACTCAGCTTAGATCCGCCCGAATTTTCAAGGAAATAGGTTTCAATTTTATGTTCAGTTTCAATACTCATTTTTATGTTTTTGATTGATCATCTCTGGCTGGGTGTAGGGTTAAACTCAACCAGAGATTTAGTAACCAACTGCAAAATTCATGGTTATTCTTGTTTCCAGTCATCAGTTCTAAAGGGCGATGCCGGCAAATCTTCTTCGTTATATAAATTCGCGTTTTGGGGATTATCTGCCCAGGCGTAGCGCACTGCTACGGGATGATCTACTTTTGGGCTATAGACGATCACTTTATCTCCTTCGATCTTAGCTTTTGCCCAAACAAATTTTTTATCACTCCCGGCAATTGCAAAACCTTTTAATTCTTCATCATTCCTGGTTATTAAACCGCTGCCTACGTGATCAAAATTCAATATGATCGAATCTTCTTTAAATTCTGAAGAAGTGTACAATGGCCCGGAAGAAACTACTGAAGTTTCACCATAAGCCACTTTTTTTGCTGAAGTTGCCAGGCGATCGCCCACCGTTTTTTTATCTAAAGGATGAATATCATTCCACTCGCCTACATCGATGATCACTGCCATGCCGGTTTTCGATATTTTTAAGGCATCTTTTTGCGCTTCTCTAAGTCGAGCCCAATTAGAATCTGTTGGATATTCCCGACTTTCCATAAAATTAGCCAGCTGCACAAAAAGAAACGGAAAATCTGACGAATCTTGACGCCAGTTTTCTCTCCAGCTCTCGATCATAGTTGGAAATAACTCGTTGTATTTTTTAGGCTCGCCTGTATTCGATTCTCCCTGATACCAAATAGCACCTTTAATGTTGTAATCCAGTAAAGGATGTATCATTGCGTTATAAAGTCCGGTTGGTTTCCAGCGGTAAAAAGTTTGTGATTGCAAAGCCTTTGCTGCCTTACCCACTTTATATTTCCAGGTTCCTGCAAGATCGATGCTATCACTTTCAAAAATGATCTGGTAATCTTTATCTTTTACAAATCCCGCACTACCTCTTTCACTAATAAGTTTTACGGCAATTGTATTTTCTCCAGCTTTTAAAAGATTGGACGGAATTACATATCTTCTTGGCGGATATTGATAAGTGGTATTCCCTACAAAAGTTCCGTTTACAAAAACCGAATCTGCATCGACCATTCTACCCATTAAAAGTGAAGCCGATTTTCCCGAAAATTGGCTTTTAACCTCAAATTTCCTTCTAAACCAAATCACTCCGTTTACCTTTTCATTTAATAATGCAGGCATTTCGATACTCTTCCAATCGCTATCATCGATATTCGATGTTTTCCAGGCATTTTTTACACCAAGATCTTCAGCATTTATTGTGGCGTACCAATTTTTAACTCGGTTTTGATCTAGTTGTTCTAAACTATCAATCGTGCCTTCAGGCTTTAGTCTTTTTACTTCAGCAATAGCTTCAGGAAAATTTTTAAGCGCTTTTTCACTCATCCAGGCTTCAACAGGAGAACCTCCAAGACTCGCATCGATCAAACCTATTGGGATTTGATAGTTTTCGTAAAGATTTTTAGCAAAAAAATACGGTACAGCTGCAAAATCATCAATAGTATTTGAATGAACTGAAACCCATTTTCCATGAGAAAGATCATCTAACTTTTCAGAAATATTGTACTCTTTCGGCACCTGAAAATATCGAATTTCAGGATTATTGGCTGTCTTTATTTCTTCTGGATATTTCGGCGCTACACGAGACATGGGAAGTTCCATATTCGACTGGCCAGAACATAGCCAAACATCACCTACATAAAGAGAATCCAATTGAATATTATTTTCTCCTGAAATTTCCATTTGATAAGGACCTCCAACCGAAGGATCTTCAATAAAAATTTCCCATTTGCTACCTTTCGCATTGGTTTTGTAGGTTTTTTGCTGAAATTTTATTTCAACCGCTTCTCCTTCAGAAGCCCACCCCCAAATACGTACATTACTATTACGCTGTAAAACCATCCCGTCACTCACCAATTTTGGCAAACGAACCTGGGCTAACAGCGTATTAGTAAATAAAAAAAGTAACAGATAAAAAAAACGCATTGCTTAGTTTATTGAATCCTGAACAGCAGCATTTATGGTTTGTATCGAGCCATCTTCATTAAAAGTAAGCTCGGTCATTTTTACACTTCTTAAATAAGTTTTTCCTTTTGAAAGTGAACTATCGTGGAAAAACAGATACCATTTTCCTTCAAACTGAACAATAGAATGGTGATTAGTCCAACCTAATACCGGTTCTAAGATCACACCCTGATAAGTAAAAGGCCCGTAAGGATTATCTGAAGTAGCGTAAACAATTTTATGTGTATCTCCTGTTGAATACGACAGGTAATACGTATCATCGATCTTATGCACCCAGGCAGCTTCAAAGAAACGACGATCGTTATCACCGGTAAGAAGGTTATTCCCCTCTTTATCCAATAGCTGAATTCTCTTAGGCTCTTCACTAAAAGAGACCATGTTTTTATCCAATTTCGCAATTCTTGGCTCTATTGCTTTTACACTATCTGCCGGGTATACATCTTCATCTGCAAAACTTCCGGTTTCCCAGCGTTGTAACTGTCCACCCCAAATTCCGCCGAAATACATATAATATTCACCATCGGTGTCCTCGAAAACCGCAGGATCTATACTGTAAGAATTTTCAATATAATCTGGCATTGGCGTAAATGGCCCTTTTGGAGTATCTGCAACGGCCACACCAATTCTAAAAATATCGTTTTCGTCTTTTGCCGGAAAATACAGGTAATATTTACCGTCTTTCTCTGCAGCATCTGGCGCCCACATTTGGCGTGCCGCCCATTCTACATCATCTACATCTAAAACAACGCCATGATCTGTAACTTCTCCACCCGCACTATCCATAGAATAGACGTGATAATCCCTCATATTAAAGTGATTCCCAAGATCATCTTCAGGAACACCAGAATCAAAATCATGACTAGGATAAATGTATATTTTGTCATTAAATACGTGAGCTGAAGGATCTGCCGTAAAATCTTTGGTCACTAAAGGCTCAGTTTCTACTTTTCTTACATCGTTTTGAGTAGTTTCAGAAACATCAGACTTTTCTTCTGTTTTATCTTTTTCGGCTTCGTTTTTACAAGACATTAAGATCAAGCCTATTAGCATTCCAGAATACAAAGAGCGCTTATTCATTTTTGATTAAAGTTTTATATTATGAGGATAAATATAGGAAAAATTACTCAATCGTATTCGTAAAATTATAAACACTTTTTATACTGATAATCAGTAATTTAATACATTTTACATTATTTAATATGAGTTATAAACTAAAAATAAAGGCAATCGGTTGCGTAAAATATGGAAAAGGTTAAATTTGTTGAACCGTTTGAGCCTAACTGAAGCAAAATTTGTATTTTGCTTGAATTCACAAGATTCCTATTTAGAAATATATGAGGACGCAGAATATTTTCTGATTGATAAGCTGAAAGAACCAAAAAAGGATGAGCAAAAAGAAAAATAAGGTTGTTACTATTTACGACATTGCCAATGAGTTGAATTATTCTCCCAGTACCATTTCCAGAGCACTTAAAAATCACAAGAGTATTGGAAAGGATACCACAAAACAGATCCAGGAAACGGCGAAAAAGCTGGGATACAGGCCAAATTCTTTAGCAGCGAGTCTTAGAAATAACAGAAGTAACAATATAGGAATTCTTATTGCCAGAATTAACAGGCCTTTTATTTCTTCTCTTATTAGCGGTGTAGAAAATTCGGCCAGAGCTGCCGGATACAACGTTCTTATTTCTCAATCTGACGATAATTACAAGAATGAAGTTGCCAATGCAAAGGCACTTTACGATAGTCGCGTTTGTGGTATTGTAGCTTCATTAAGTATGGAAACTAAAAATGCCGATCATTTTAAGCAATTCTTAGAGCAGGATATTCCTGTGGTTTTTGTAGACCGTGTACCTTCAGATCTTAATAGTTACCGGGTGATCATCGACAATTATTCAGCAGGTTATAAGGCTACCGAGCATTTAATTCAGCAAGGATGTACACGAATAGCGCATTTTGCGGGAGCACAACATCTTAATATTTATAAACTTCGGAAAAATGGTTATATCGATGCGTTAAAAGCACATGGTATAACTCCAGATAAAGAGCTACTGATTTATATGAATACCATGAGTTTTGAAGAAGGCCAGGAAGCGACTTCAAAATTGCTGAATATGAAAAATCCACCCGATGCGATCTTCTCATCTAATGATACCGCGGCCGTGAGTGCGATCATGCAGGCTAAAAAACAGGGAGTGAAAATCCCTGAAGAACTTGCCGTAATTGGTTTTAATGACGATCCTATAGCTTCGATCGTAGAGCCGGCACTTTCTTCGATCTCACATCCTGCGATGAAAATGGGTGAACTTTCTACTAAAAGAATCCTGGAACATGCCGATAAAAAGATCGAGCAAGGAGTTTCAGAAATCACTGTTTTAGACACCGAAGTTATAGTAAGAGCCTCCAGTTTACGAAAAAAATAAATTTAGATTTTAGAAAATAGCTGCTGAAAGCATCCAATTTGGATCGCTATCTAAAGACCAAATAATTCTGGCAACCATAAACTTAACTTAGGAAATAAAATCACCAACGCCAGGGAAACGATCATTCCTACGAACAATGGCAATAAAGGTTTGATGACTTTTCTGATACTGGTATTTGCTACTCCTACTCCAATAAATAAAACCGATCCTACCGGTGGCGTACATAAACCTATGCATAAATTTAAAACCATTATCACCCCAAAATGAACAGGATCTACGCCTAATGCCGTAACTACAGGCAGGAAAATTGGAGTAAAAATCAATACTGCTGGCGTCATATCCATAAAAATACCAATCACCAATAAAATAATATTGATCATGATCATCACTACGATCGGATTGTCGCTATAACCCAACAAGGCCGAAGTTACCTGCTCTGGAATATCTGCATAAGACATCACCCAGGACATCGCGATACTCAACGCAATTAGGATCATTACAAGTGCAATAGTCTCGGCAGATTTTATTAAAATTCCCTTCAATTTATCGAAACTCAGTTCTTTATAAACCATACCAAGAATTAAGCAATACACCACAGCTACAGATGAAGCTTCGGTTGCTGTAAAAATACCACCAACAATTCCGCCGATGATCACCAAAAGCAACATTAAACTAGGTAAAGCATCCAAAAAGCTTTTTAAAACCTGATTCATGGAAGATCGTTTTGCAGTAGGAAAACCTTTTCGTTTTGCCCAAACCAAAGCAATGATCATCAAAATTAAACCCGTTAAAATACCAGGAATATAACCCGCTAAAAACAATGCACCTATACTTACACCACCACTTGCCAAAGAATAAATAATAAAAATATTACTAGGCGGAATTAACAATCCTGTAGTTGCAGATGTAACATTTACCGCCACTCCATATTCTTTGGTATAGCCTTCTTCTTCCATTTTAGTACTCATAAAACTACCAATTGCCGCTGCCGCTGCTCCTGCTGAACCTGCTATAGCCCCAAAAAGCATGGCTGCCACAATATTTACATGAGCCAACCCTCCCGGTAAACTTCCTACTAGAGCTTTCGCAAAGGCTATAAGTCTTTTTGCAATACCCCCACTATTCATTAAATGTCCTGCCAAAATAAAAAACGGAATGGCTAATAACGAAAAACTATCAAGTCCTGTGACCATTCGTTGCGCTATGGTTGCCACAGCCGGCAAAGAATCGATACTAAAGAATAAGGTTATTAAAGATGCAATACCTATGCTCCATGCCACAGGAACTCGTATTCCTACCAATATCACAAAACTTAAAGCAAGTATAATTATTTCCATCTCTATCTTTTTAAATCTTTAATTAGAAATCCTATTCGGTAGAAAAGCACACAAAAACCGGTTAGTGGTAATATCAGATAGATATATCCCATGGGGATCTCTAATGCTGCTGAGGTTTGCCAAAGTTTAAATGAAACATAGATATACCGTATTCCCCCAACAATAAAAACGGCGAAAACAAATAGAATGATCACTAAGCTAACGCTTACGTCCATCATCTTACCGTATTTTTTGATCAGCTTTTCTGGCCATAGGTCTATCGTGATATGATCTCTTTTCCCTGAAACATAAGCTGCTCCAAGCATACTCACCCAAATAAGAAAAAATCGAGCAAGCTCTTCTGTCCAGGAACTCGGGCTATCCATTATATATCTTGCACATACGCCCCATAGAACTGTAAAAAGCATAGCACTTAGTAAAAAAACTATAAACCAGCCCAAATAAAAATCTAGTTTTTTCATGGTTGAATAGATTTTATCTCCTGGATCAATTCATATAATTCAGGATTTTCAGATTTCAAATTGGTTATAATCGCTTCACTTTCTTTTTTAAATACTTCAATATCGGGCTCAGTTACTTTTACTCCGGCTTTTTTGATCTCAGCCAAAGATTCCTTTTCTGCTTTCTCCCATAATCGTCGTTGCTCTATTGCGGCTTCCTGCGCACTTATCTTTAAAATGCTTTTTTCCTGCTCATTTAGATCTGCATAAATAATTGAGCTCATCACCAAAATATCAGGCAAAGAGCTATGTTTATCGAGACATAGATTTTTACAGATCTCGTAATGCTTCGATGAGTAAAAACTTGGCAAGTTATTTTCTGCGCCATCAACTACTCCCTGCTGCAAGGAAGTATACAATTCTCCCCAAGATACCGGTGTAGGCGAGCCACCCATTGCATTTACCAGTTTAATCGCTGTGGGACTTTGCATCACTCGTACTTTTAAACCTTTAAGATCTGAAGGCTTAGTGATTGGTGTATTTTTAGTGTAAAAACTTCGGCTTCCAGCATCAAAATAGGTTAATCCATGCAGCCAGTATTTCTCGCCATCTGCTAAAAGTTCTTTCCCCAAATCACTATCATACAATGCATAACGCTGCTCTTTCGATTCAAATAAATAAGGATAGCCGAAAACCTTCAATTTTGGAGAAAAATTTTCCATCACTGCGGAAGAAACTTTCGTCATCGCCAAACTTCCTAACTGAAGTAATTCTAAACATTCTCGCTCTGATCCTAACTGACTACTAGGGTAGATCTTAATCTCCATTTTTCCTTCGGAATGCAAAGCCACTCTTTCAGCAAAATAGGTCATTGCTTTATGTACTGGATGACTATTACTAAGGCTATGAGCCAGTTTTAATTCTTTTACTGAAGAATCTTTGGTACAGGCTAGCATAAAGAACACCCCTAAAACAATAAGCAATCTCCTGATCATCCTCTTAGTTCTTTAACGATTTGAATAGCTGAAGCCACCTGTTGCTGTACTTTCTTATAATCGAAGCTACCGTCTTCATTTTTGATGAACAGCTTGGAACCGATTCCAACACAATGCACCCCGGCTGTCATCCATTCTTTTAAGTTTTCTGCAGTTGGAGATACACCGCCCGTTGGCATAATACTCGACCAGGGTAATGGACCTTTTACCGCTTTTACGAACGACGGACCACCAACCTGTGCCCCAGGAAAGATCTTCACTACTTCGGCGCCCAGTTCTTCCGCATAACTAATTTCTGTGACCGATCCACAACCCGGCATCCAGGCTACTTTTCTACGGTTGCAGGTCTTAGCCATCTCAGCATTGATCAGTGGTGAAACAATAAAATTAGCGCCTAATTGCAGGTAAAGCGCAGTGGTTCCCGCATCGATCACCGAGCCAACGCCCAGCATCATCCCGGGAAGCTCCTTGCTGGCATACTTCACCAGTTCCGCGAAAACCTCGTGAGCAAAGTCTCCGCGGTTGGTAAATTCAAATACCCGGGCGCCACCTTCGTAGCAGGCCTTTAAAATTTCTTTGCAGGTGTTTACATCCCGATGATAGAATACCGGAACGATTCCTGTTTCCTTCATCTGTGTTGCCACCGCTATTCTTGAATATTGTGCCATTTGTATAAATGGTTATAAGTTAATTTTTCTATGTTTTTTTGAATCAGTCTTTTGAAGCTGAAGCAAATTTAAATTGTTGTATCTGCGGAATGAGATCCCGGATCAAGTCCGGGATGACGCACTAGTCTTGTTTCGTGGTTCTTATTTCTATAATATAGCGTCGATATTCTAATATCTAAACTCTAGAATAAGAAAACTTATCTCTTAATTCGTCCTCCGGTGCTACCGGCCATCACTTCTTTTACTTCTTCTGGACTTACCTGATTAACATCTCCCAGTATCGTATGTTTTAAGGCGCAAGCTGCATTGGCAAATTCCAGTGCTTTCTGATCTTCAAAATGAATCAGTCCGTAGATCAGTCCGGCGGCATAGGCATCGCCCGTTCCTATTCGGTCTACCACATCGGTGATCTCTAGTTCCTGGGTTTCTAGATACTCCGTCCCCGTCCATGCTCTTCCATACACCTTCTGCCAGCTTGCACTGAGTCCGGTTCTCACCTTATCAAATACTTTCTCGATGGAAGGGCATTCTTTGCTCAAAGCTTTACTGGCTTCTATAAATCCTTCTTTCGAAAAATCATAGTCCGTCTTTAAAATCTCATTGATCTCATTAACGCCACCCACAAAAATTGTAGATAGACTTACCAGCTCTTTTAAAACCTCATGACCGTCTTTCCCATATTGCCAAAGATTGCTGCGATAAGCAGGATCGGCAGTGATCGTAAGCCCTTTGGCTTTTGCTTTTTCGAGTCCGATCTTCAAAGTTTCATAAGCGCTTGCGGAGATCGCCGGGGAAATTCCCGTCCAATGCAAATAACCCGCATCTGCTAAAATTTCATTCCAATTCACCTGTTCTGGGCTGATATTAGCAAAACTACCGTGTAAGCGATTATAGGCGATCTTACTGGCCCTCATCCCTGAACCGACTTCTAAAAAGTACAATCCCAAAGGATGATCGACTTTGCTAATAGCTGAGGTATCGATCCCATATTGACGCATCTGTGCAATGGCGGCATCTCCTACTAAATCATTGGAAACATTAGTTACCTGCTGGGTGTATTCTCCAAAATACGAGAGCGAGGCCGCTACATTCATCTCGGTCCCTCCAAAATAAAAATCCATTTGGTGGGTTTGGGTCAGTTTGCGATTTTCCGACGGACTCAGTCGCATCAGCACTTCGCCAAAAGAAACTATTTTGTGATGTGAGTTTGAGTTTTTCACCTTCTAAAACTTAAAGTATTCTTTAGCATTACCATAGCAGATATTGGCTACCGTACTTCCGATGAGTTCCATATCTTCCGGAAGTTCGCCTGAGGCGATTTCCTTTCCGAAGAGATTGCATAGAATTCGTCTAAAATATTCGTGTCTTGGAAAGGATAAAAAGCTTCTGGAATCGGTTAGCATCCCAATAAAACAGCTGATTAGCCCCATATTTGATAATGCGTTCATCTGTTTTTCCATTCCGTCCTTTTGATCTAAAAACCACCAGCCGGATCCCCATTGTACTTTTCCGCGAACACTACCGTCATTGAAGTTCCCGATCATCGTGGCAAAGACTTCATTATCGGCCGGGTTTAGATTGTATAAGATCGTTTTAGTGAGTTTATCCTGGCTATCCAGTTTGTTTAAAAACTGAGAGAGTTTTTCTGCTTGTGAATAATCACCGATCGAATCCCAACCGGTATCGGGGCCCAATTGTGCCAGCATTCGTTTATTGTTGTTTCGAAGCGCCCCTAAATGAAATTGCTGTACCCAGCCGAATTTATGATAACTCTCGCATAAAAACAGTAAGATCGCGGTTTTGAATTTCTCAGCATCAAGAGGGGAAACTGCTTTCCCGGCCAGTTTGTTTTTAAAGATCGCATTGATCTCGGCTTCGGTAAATTCAGTATAGCTCATCGCATTTAAACCATGATCACAAAGTTTACAGCCATGTTTATCGAAGTATTCGATACGTTGCAATAATGCATCTTTGAGATCCTGGAAGCTTTCAATATCGATATTGGTGGTTTTACCCAGTGTTTTTAGATAATCGGTATAACCTTCCGCATCGATCAAAATAGATTTATCGGGACGAAAAGCGGTACTCACTTTTATTCCGAAGTCCTCGCCGGCCATCGCCTGATGATGTTCCAGGGTATCGGTAGGATCTTCCGTGGTACAAAGCGTATTGACATTCATTTTATGCAGCAAGCCGCGGCAGCTGTTTTCTTGTTGCTGCAACTGATTGTTGATCTCCTGATAGATCGCGGTGGCATTTTTTTCATTTAAAAGTTCATCGATCCCAAAGTAGCGTTTCAGCTCTAAATGCGTCCAATGGTACAGTGGATTACGAAGCGTATGTGGCACGGTTTTGCCCCAGGCTTCGAATTTCTCTTGATCGCTGGCGTTACCGGTGATATAGTGTTCATCGATTCCCAGTGTTCGCATCGCACGCCATTTATAATGGTCGCCACTTAGCCACACCTGGCTAATGGTATCGAACTGTGTATCAGCAGCGATCTGGGCCGGTGGCAAATGATTATGGTAATCGATGATGGGTTGGTCCTTTGCATACCGATGATACAACTCCTCAGCATACGTATTCTCCAACAAAAAATTATCCGTGATAAAAGGTTTCATATTCTTATTTTAGTTGAAATTGAACCTTTTTCAAGGCTTTTTTTCCTAGTTCTTCATTTCTCTTTAACGGACTACTACCTCCTATATAAATTTCAAAATCTCCTTTCTCAAGAGTTTCTTTTCCATCGTCATTAATAAAACTCAACATTTCTGGAGTGATCGCGAAAGTCAGTTCTTTTGACTCTCCCTTTTTAAGCTGAATATTTCTGAATGCCACCAACTCGAAATTAGGTACTCTGGAAGAAGCTTTTACATCTTTTAAATACACCTGTACCACTTCATCACTATCAAAATCGCCAGTATTCTTTACTGAAATATGAGCTTCTAGAGATTTATTTTTCTTTACTTTTTGTTTCGATAATTTGATTTCAGAATACTCGAAACTGGTATAACTTAATCCATAACCAAAAGGATACATTGGCGCAACATCCATGTATTTATAGGTTCTTCCTTCCATAGTATAATCTTCGTAAGCGGGAAGATCTTCGATATTCATTGGAAAAGTGATTGGTAATCTTCCTGAAGGAGAATTTTTTCCAAAAATGATATCTGCAATAGCATTACCGCCTTCTTCACCCGGATACCAAACCATCAAAACAGCATCGGCAAGTTTATGGACTTCAGCTAAATTCATTGGGCTACCACCAGTTACGATCGCAACCACAGGACGATCTTCTGCAGCTTCGCTTACTTTTCGCAAATATTCGATCTGATTTTCTGGCAAATTATAATCCATACGATCTCCAAAAGTTGGAGAAGCAATAGATTCTCCTTCCTCACCTTCTAAAAGTCCTGATATCCCCATCACCACAAAAGTCGCGTCACTATTACCGGCGTTAGGCGATGCCCAATCCTGCGGATTTTCATTAGGAATATTAAGCCTGGTTCCCATTCTATATTGTAACTGACTTTCAGGTTTTATCGCTTTTGCGATTCCTTCTAAAACAGTTACCATTTCAGGATTTACTCCGTGGTAATTTCCTAATAGAACCTCGATATTCGTTGCATTAGGACCAGTAATAAAATATTTTGAAAGGTTATTTTCTAAAGGCAAAACACCGTCATTTTTAAGCAAAACGATCGATTTTCTTGCGGTTTCTCTAGCTAAAGCTCTATGTTCTTCGCTATTCATAACTTCAACACCAATCTTATTGTAAGGATTACTTTCTTCAGCATCGAACAAGCCTAACTTAAAACGAGTTTCTATTAATTTATGTAAGCGTTTATCTAATAATTCTTCTGAAACTAAACCTTCTTTTACCGCTTTCGCCAGGAAATTATAAGTATCGCCACAGTTCAATTCTACACCAACTTCTAAAGCTAAAGCCGCAGCGGCTTCAGGTGATTCTACTACATCATGCCCATTTACAAAATCCTGTAATGCCCAGCAATCACTAACCACATGACCATCAAAACCCCATTCTTCTCTTAGAATTTCATTAACAAGTCTATTATTAGCACAGCAAGGTTCACCATTGGTACTATTGTACGCACACATAATGGTTTCTACATTCGCGTCAACCAAAGTTTTAAATGCCGGCAAATAGGTTTCCCAAAGATCTTTTTCACTAACATCTGCATTAAATTCATGTCTTAACTTCTCCGGACCGCTATGTACCGCGTAATGTTTTGCGGCAGCAGCTGTTTTTAGGTACTTTTCGTTATCGCCTTGTAGTCCTTTTACGAAAGCTTCTCCTAATCTGGAAGTTAAAAATGGATCTTCGCCATAGGTTTCCTGTCCTCTACCCCAACGCGGATCTCTAAAAATATTCACGTTAGGAGTCCAAAAGGTCAGCCCGCTATATTGCCTGTGATAACCATGTTTAACTGCATTATTAAAATTCGCACGAGCTTCATCTGAAACTGCTGTTGCTACTTTTAAGATCAATTCTTCATCGAAGGTTGCCCCCATACCAATGGCTTGCGGAAACACTGTTGCTACACCAGATCTACCAAGGCCATGTAAAGCTTCGTTCCACCAGTTATACGCAGGAATTCCAAGCCTGTCGATCGCCGGACTCGCATGTAACATTTGTAATGCTTTCTCCTCTAAAGTTAGCCTGCCTATCAAATCGTCGATACGCTTATCCATGGACAAATCGGCATTGTAAAAATCGTATTTAGATCTATCGATTTTCGATTCCTGAGCATGGATTTTCAAGCTAAAAAAAGCCATTAAAATCAATGCAAACAACCAACTATATTTTTTCATTATTAATAATATTTTACCGGTAATTTTAACATAAACCGATTATTATACTGGATTAACAAATAAAACATAAAATTGAAATAAAAGCAACCGATTGCGTAAAATATTTTTTTAATAGCCAATTTTTATATACTTTTCAGTCCGCAATCGTTTGTTTAGTTAATTCGACTTTAAAAATGAAAAAAATACTATTTAGCCTCCTTTTTGTCCTGATAAGCAGCTATGCTGTTTGCCAGAATCCTTATGATTTATGGCTTCAATACGATAAAATTGAAGATAAAACGCTTATCGAATCCTATAAAAAACAGGTCTCAAATGTCTATTTAAACCTGAATTCTGCCACAGCAGATGTAATTAAAGAAGAAATCGAAAAGTCATTTAAAGGTTTGCTGAACATCGATCCAAAATTCGATAATAAAACGCCTAATCTTATTATTTCTACCCTGGACAAACTTGATCCATCTCTTAAAAAAAAGCTTTCTAAAACTTCCAATATTAATGATGAAGGCTATGTAATTCAGCATATTTCAGAAAAAGGAGAATCAAAGATTATACTTTCAGCAAAAACAGAAAAAGGACTATTGTACGGTGTTTTCAACTTTATAAAACAGATACAATTACATAAAGACCTGTCTAAATTGACGATTGTAGATTCCCCAAAGATTCAGAAAAGAGTTTTAAATCATTGGGATAACCTGGACCGCAGCGTAGAGCGTGGTTATGCCGGATTTTCGATCTGGGATTGGTATTTATTGCCAGAACTGATCAAACAGGAATATATTGATTACGCCCGTGCGAATGCCTCAATTGGAATTAACGGTACGGTACTTACCAATGTAAACTCCAATGCTTTAGTGCTAAGCCCGCGATACATTCAGAAATTAAAAGCTTTAGCCAATGTTTTTAGACCTTACGGAATCCAGGTGTATCTAACTGCACGATTTTCTGCACCAATAGAAACGGGTGATCTGGAAACCGCAGATCCTCTTAATGCCGAAGTTAAGCAATGGTGGAAAGATAAAGCTGAAGAAATTTATACTGAAATTCCCGATTTTGGTGGGTTTTTAGTAAAAGCGAATTCTGAAGGACAGCCTGGCCCCAACAATTATGGCAGATCTCATGTAGACGGTGCCAATATGCTTGCTGAAGCAGTTGCTCCTTACGACGGACTTATCATGTGGCGTGCTTTTGTTTATTCTGAAGAAAAACCTGAAGACCGCGCAAAACAAGCTTATTCTGAATTTAAACCTTTCGACGGAAAATTTAAGGATAATGTATTGGTTCAGGTGAAAAATGGCGCGATTGACTTTCAGCCAAGAGAACCTTTTCATCCTTTGTTCGGCGCTATGCCAGATACACCTTTAATGATGGAATTCCAGATCACCCAGGAATATCTTGGCGGCATGTCTCATTTAGTGTTTTTACCTAAGCTTTTTGAGGAAGTTTTAGAAGAAGACACTTATACACAAGGAAAAGGGAGCACGGTTGGTAAAATAATCGATGGGCAGTTAAGCAATAAAAAACTTACGGGAATGGCCGGTGTTGCAAACATAGGAACGGCCAAAAACTGGACGGGACATCAATTTGGACAAGCCAATTGGTATGGCTTTGGAAGACTCGCCTGGAACCCTGAAACAAGCGCCGAAAGTATCGCAAAAGACTGGCTAAAAATGACCTTTTCTAATAAAACCGATTTTGTAGATCCTATGAGCAAATTATTGCTTGAATCCAGGGAAGCTGTGGTAAATTACATGACTCCGCTTGGATTGCACCACATTATGGCGGCGGGACATCACCAGGGACCTGGCCCATGGGTAAAAGATATGCCACGACCAGATTGGACATCTGTTTATTATCATAAAGCAGACGAAAACGGAATTGGTTTCGATAGAACTTCTAGCGGTAGTAATGCATTAGAACAATACGCTTCAGAAATTCAGGAAAAATATAGTGATCCGGCAACCACGCCAGATAAATATTTGCTTTGGTTTCATCACTTGCCATGGAACTATAAAATGAAAAGCGGAAAAACACTGTGGTACGAAATTGCAGCGCATTATCAAAAAGGAGTAGAACAGGTAGAAGACATGCAAAAAACCTGGCAAAAAATGCAGGAATATGTAGACCCACAGGTTTTTAAAGAAACGAATATGCTTTTAGATATTCAGCTTAAAGAAGCAAAACAATGGCGCAATGCCTGCCTGCTTTACTTTCAGCAATTTTCTAAAATGGATCTCCCAGATCTTATTCCAAAAATCACAAAAGACTTAGACTATTATAAATCATTGGAAACTCCTTATGCTCCCGGCATAAGACCTTCCTGGAATTAAAAATTATATGAACTCAAATTTAACCGCAATAGTAACCGGAGGAAATGCCGGCCTGGGATTCGCAACTGCTAAAAAACTTTGCGATGAAGGGATTACGACCTACGTGATTGGTCGAAACAAAGAAAAAACTTTAAATGCCTGCGCCGAAATTGGTGAAAAAGCAAAGCCATTTATTTTAGATCTTACTGAATTAGATAAAATTCCGGCTGCAATTACTGAAATTGCAAAAGAAGCCGGGAAAATCGATATCCTGGTGAACAACGCCGGAATCAATATGAAAAAAGAATTTCTGGAAGTCGAAAATGAAGAATTTCAGAAGATACTTCATACCAACGTCACCAGCGTTTTTGCCATGAGTAGAGAAGTCGCCAAAGTGATGAAAGAAAATGGTAAAGGAAGCATTATTAACATTAGTTCTATGGCTGCGCAGTACGGAATCCCGCATGTAATTGCGTATTCTGCCAGTAAAACCGCTATCGAAGGTATGACCAGGGCGATGGCCGTAGATCTTGCCAAATTTGGTATTCGGGTAAATTGTGTAGCGCCGGGATTCATTAAAACAAATATGTCTAGCAAAGCCTTAGATAGCGATCCAGAACGTAAAAATAAAGTATTGGGAAGAACCCCAATGGGGAAATTAGGCGAACCCACAGATATTGGTGATGCCGTTTTCTATTACGCTACAGATCTTTCTAAATTCACCACAGGAACGGTTCTTCCTATTGATGGTGGCAATTCAATTGGATTTTAAATATGGAAACCAGGATCATTAAAACCATGCGTTGGTATGGTGAACGAGATGTGTTAAGCCTGCACGATTTAAAACAAGCCGGCATAACTGGCATTGTCACTGCTTTGCATCACATTCCTGTAGGCGAAATTTGGAGCAAAGATGAGATTCAAAAAACGAAAGAAAAAATAGAGAATCTTGGCATGAAGTGGGAAGTGGTAGAAAGCTTACCAGTTCATGAAAACATAAAAAAAAGAACAGGCAATTATAAAGAATTGATCGCCAATTATATCGAAAGTCTTAAAAATCTGGCTGCTCTCGATATTAAAGTGATCACCTATAATTTTATGCCGGTTTTGGATTGGGTACGTACAGATCATAATTTCGAAAATGCTGAAGGTGCTGAAGTGCTTAAATACGACCCGGTAAAATTCAGAGTTTTTGACCTGTTTTTACTGAAAAGGCCTAATGCTGAAAATGATTATTCTGAATCACAATTTTTGGAAGCTAAAGAGAAATTTGATACCACTTCAAAAGAAGAATTAAAAGTTCTTTCTAAAAGTGTGATGTTGGGACTTCCCGGAAGCACTGTAGATTTTACAGAAAAGGATCTACTAGATCAATTGGAAGGCTATAAAGAAATTACAGATGATATTCTTCGCGAGAACCTGATCTATTTTCTAAGCGAAATTTGTCCTGCAGTTGAAGATTTAGGCATTAAAATGGCGATTCATCCAGATGATCCACCATTTTCTGTACTCGGTTTACCACGTGTGGTTAGCAAAGCAAGTGATCTTGAATATATTTTTAAAAATGTAGCGTCTAAAGCGAATGGTTTATGCTATTGCACCGGTTCGCTTGGTGCACAACCCGATAACGATTTAGTCGATATTTTTGAAACCTATAAAGATCGTGTACATTTTCTTCATCTTAGAAATGTAAGTAAAAAAACTGATGGTGTTTTTATGGAATCTGATCATTTAAATGGCGATGTTCCCATGAAGAAAATTATGCAGCTCATTATTGAGCATACCAATACCACAGGAATAAAAATCCCGATGCGACCAGATCACGGCTACCTACATTCGCTTGAAAAAGAAAAGCCATACTATGCTGGTTACTCATTTATAGGAAGATTAAAAGGATTAGCAGAATTAACCGGACTAGAACTTGGTTTACAAAATACAGCATTATGAAAAAACGAATATCCTATATGCTAATATTGGCGCTTTTTGGCCTCGTTTCTTGTAAATATGGCGAAAAGGAAAGCAAAGAAATAGCCACCAAAGAAACTAATGAACAGAAAGGTCTTAAAGATTATTTTGCTGAAGATTTTCCTATGGGTGTAGCAGTTTCCCCTGCCTCATTTGAAGGAGAATCGAAAGATCTGATCTTAGCCGAATACAACAGTCTTACTCCTGAAAATGTGATGAAAATGGGTGTTATTCATCCAAAAAAAGATGAATTCAATTGGGAACCTGCAGATAAAATCGTGGCTTTTGCCCAGGAAAATAATCTAAAAGTTCGCGGTCACGCGCTGGTTTGGCATCAGCAAACCGGCAACTGGATCTTTAAAGATGAAGCCGGAAATGATGTGAGTCGCGAAGTTTTATTAGACCGAATGAAAGCTCATATCGACTCGGTGGTTGGGCGATACAAAGGAAAAATCTATGCCTGGGATGTCGTAAATGAAGCGATTGATGATAATCCAGATAATTTTTTAAGAAACTCAAAATGGCTAGAGATCATTGGTGAAGATTTTCTTACTAAAGCTTTTGAATTTGCTCATGAAGCAGATCCAGAAGCGAAGCTTTTTTATAACGATTACAACATTATAATTCCAGAAAAAAGAGATCGTGTCTTAGAACTTATCGCTAAATTAAAGTCAGAAAATGCACCGATAGACGGCATTGGAATACAAGGCCACTGGTCTATTTTTAGTCCTAGTGAAGAGGAATTAAGACAAGCTTTAAAAATGTACACAGAAACAGGTTTGGATGTTCAGATAACCGAGCTCGATGTCTCTCTTTATAAATGGGAAAAAGAACAGCGCGAACGACGCCCAGACGAATCTGACGAGTTTACGGAAGAGCGTAAACTTGCGCAGATAGAAGCTTACCAGGAGTTCTTTAAGGTATTTAGAGAATACAAAGAAGAACTTACCGGAATTACCTTTTGGAATATTTCAGATCGCAACACCTGGTTAGATCGATATCCTGTTGAAGGTAGAAAAAATTACCCACTATTATTTGATGAAAATTACGAAAGAAAACAAGTTTATGACTCCATTATCCAATTTAGTAAAAAATAAAATGCAGCTAGTTTTTGCGATTTTCGCCTTGCTGGGCTTTAGTATGCTTGGGCAGGAAACTATTGCTTCCAGCACCGCTGAAAACGACAGTTTTGGGCTTGTTACGGCAAACCACACTGCAAACTTAGTATTAGATGATTCAGATTTTGAAGGTGTTGCCATTTCGGCTAAAAACTTTCAGAAAGATATTGAACGTGTTACCGGTAAATTACCAGAATTACTTTCCAAAGAGAATTCCGAAGTAAATTCTGAAGTAAAAAAACACGGAAATGTAATTATTGGAACACTCGGTAAAAATACGATGATCGATAGTTTGGTGCAACATCAAAACATTGATATTTCCAAGATCGAAGGAAAATGGGAAGCCTATACCATTAAAAAATCTGGTGCAAATCTATTGATTATTGGTAGCGATAAGCGCGGGACTATTTTTGGAATCTATGAACTTTCTAAACAAATTGGGGTTTCTCCCTGGTATTGGTGGGCAGATGTTCCTGTAAAAAAATCTAAAGAATTATACATTGCTAAAAACGGAGTAACCAGTACAGGACCTAAAGTTCAGTATCGTGGGATCTTTATTAATGATGAAGCTCCTGCTCTATCCACATGGATAACCGAAAATTATGGCAAGTTTAATCATGAATTTTACGAGCCTGTTTTTGAACTTATTTTGCGTTTAAAAGGAAATTATATGTGGCCTGCCATGTGGGGAAAAGCCTTTTATGACGATGATCCTGCAAATGGTGTTTTAGCTGATAAATACGGGATCGTTATGGGAACTTCGCATCACGAACCATTAGCCCGTGCACAAGCCGAATGGGGACGATACGGTAGTGGCGAGTGGAACTACGAAACCAATGAGGACACTTTAAAAAGTTTTTGGCGCAAAGGAATCGAGCGTATGGGCGATCGCGAAACTTTAGTAACGATCGGGATGCGTGGTGATGGTGACGAACCAATGACCGAAGGCACTGCGATTAGCTTACTGGAACGTATTGTTAAAGATCAGCGAGAGATCATTAGCGATGTGACTCAAAAACCAACTGAGGAAACTCCTCAGGTTTGGGCACTTTATAAAGAAGTTCAGGATTATTATGA
This sequence comes from Zunongwangia sp. SCSIO 43204, assembly GCF_019904275.1. GTDB lineage: Bacteria > Bacteroidota > Bacteroidia > Flavobacteriales > Flavobacteriaceae > Zunongwangia > Zunongwangia mangrovi. The sequence goes on along the minus strand of NZ_CP063204.1, from coordinate 2,272,785 downwards.
CCAGGGAATGCGCGTACCAGATGACGTCACTCTTTTACTGGCCGATGATAACTGGGGGAATATTAGAAAACTTCCAAAACTTGCCGATAGTACAAGAAGCGGCGGTTACGGGATCTATTATCACTTCGATTATGTTGGTGGTCCAAGAAGTTATAAATGGATAAATACGACTCAAATTTCCAGAGTTTACGAGCAGATGTCACTTGCTTACGATTATCACGCCCGCAAGGTTTGGATCACTAATGTTGGTGATCTTAAGCCCATGGAATATCCTATTAGCTTCTTTTTAGATTATGCCTGGAATCCTGAAGATTTTAGCATTGAAGACCTAAAGGCTTATCCAGAACAATGGGCGACCTCTCAATTTGGAGATGAATATGCTACTAAAATTGCCGAATTACTTCAGAAATATACAACTTACAACAGCCGAAGAAAACCAGAATTACTTTCTGAAGAAACCTATAGTTTGACGCAGTTTAATGAAGCTGAAGAAATTCTGACCGATTTTAACGAATTAGAGAAAAAAGCTGATGAAATTGCCGGGAAACTGGAGGAAAAATATCAATCGGCTTACTTCCAATTGGTGCTTCACCCAATAAAAGCTTCAGCAAATCTAAATAGAATGTATATCGCATTGGCGAAAAACAAGCTGTATGCTGAACAACAGCGAAATACCACAAACAGGTATGCAGAAAAGGTTTCAGAATACTTCAAGAAAGATGAAGAAATTACCGAAGCTTATCATTCAATCGAAAATGGGAAGTGGAATCATATGATCTTTCAACCACATATTGGATTTACCTCCTGGTTTGATCCTAAACAAAATATTGAGCCAGAAACCAGCAAGATCGATATTCCAGAAGAAGCTGGATTAGGTATAGCTATCGCGAATAGCGAAGATTATTTTCCAAAAAATAACAAGCTTAGCTTACCGATATTCGATAAAAACAACGCGAAATCTTCGGTTGAAATTTTTAACCGCGGAAAAGAGGAATTAAAGATCAAGATCAAAAAACTTCCTAAATGGCTAAAGGTTTCTAAAACTAAAGCTGAAATTAGCGAATCTGAACACTTATTTTTCGAATTAGTTGCTGAAAAATTACCAACTAAAACCACTAAGGAAAGCTTTATAATTCAATCTGATGATGATAAAGTTGAAATTGAGGTTTCCTACCAGCCATTCGACTTTAAAACGGAAGGTTTTGTCGCTAAAAATGGTATCATTAGCATTCCTGCGAATAAATATCAGGAAAATAATGGCTGGGAAAGGATCCCATATCTTGGGAAAAGAGATATTGCTTTAAGACCCGAGAATAGTTTTACCCACGAAGCTTCAGAAAATGCAAGCTTAAGTTATCAATTTTCGATCAAAGAAGATACTGAAGCTAAAATGAGCTTTTTGATCTCTCCAAGCTTGGATTTTTTAGATAATGGCGGACTAAAATTTGCTTATTCCATCGATGGTGGGGACCTAAAAACCCTTAATTTACTAAAAGACACCAAAGATAACTGGGGAACATCTGTAAGTAATAATGTGACAGAAGTAATTGAGGAATTAAATCTTGAAAAAGGAGCACATACTCTTAAAGTTTACGCTATAGATCCGGGAATTGTGCTGCAAAATATCATCATTGAAACCGATAGCGCTACACCATTAAATACGTATTTGGCGCCAACAGAATAATTGTAACTTCCATACAATTAATTTAGTTTGATTACAGTAGAATGCCGGGGTGGTTCCCGGCTTTTTTTATGTCTTTATTCGATAGCTTGATCAATTGATGCATTTCTGTCCCCAAGGCTATCTACTTATCTTTAAGCAAATACTATTTCAGAATAAATATCGCTTGTCATATGTGCTTTTTTATTCTAAAAAAATTCCTTTAAAATAGCTAATATTGATCTATACGCGGAGGTATTTTTTTTTGATATAGAATATTCAAAGTTACTTTCTTGTTTCCTGGAAGTATTATATTCTAGCTTTAGAAAACATCTCCAAAACTTCAAATCTTAGCTACAATTGGCGTTTTTAAGGCTTAGAAAGAAGAAATAATCACAGCCTAAAATCAAAAGAAATCGAATAAGTAAGTCCTAAAAACTTCAGAAGTAAACTAGCTAGGGCAAGCCCCCGAGCATTCTTTAGAAACAATCATTTAATCTCAAGGCAAGCCTCGAAGTATTATACCCTTTGGCGGCGCCAATAAAAGCTTATAATTTTATCGAATGTCGGTAAGTAATAAAAAAAAGAGAGCTTTAAAAGCTCTCTTTTTCTAATCTAAATGCTAATTAAATTTTACTGGTAACCAGGGTTTTGGTAAGCGCTTTTTTCAGCATCTGACACATCTAAATTATCTATCTGACCTCTAGGAATAGGTCTTAGATAATGATATGGTTCTATATTTCTTGTTGTCACTGTTGGTGAATGATCTGATGCATCGTTACCTCCAATTTCGTAAGTTCCTGCGATCTCGTTCCATTTTTGGGTACGAACAAGATCATACCAGCGATAGCCTTCTCCAAAATACTCACGAGAACGTTCAGCTAAAATATAATCGATATCGATATCTGTTGGGGTAGCCGCAACTAATGCCGCACTATTATCCTCGATACGCTCTTCTTGCTCTCCATTATCATAACACCAGTTACCGGCACGATCACGAATCACATTAATAAGATCGTAAGCAGAATAACTTCCAGAAGCTCCTTTTACAGCAGCTTCTGCAGCAAGGAAATAGAATTCAGAAAACTTCGCGATTGGGAAAGGACGAGTAATAGCTCCGTTAGGAGAACCTAGTCCGTCACCATTATCGGTACGATACGTACCCAATTTCCAAAGTCCTGGATAGAATCTTCTATTGATCTCATCTGGATTGATCACATAATCTGATCGTCCAGGAAGTTCACCTCCGCCAATGTTTCCTCCATTTACGTAGGTAACATTGTCGTTATGTTCATCTAAGAATGAAACTACAGCATCACCGGGAGCGATTTCCATTCCGTTGGCTGCAGTAAGTGTAGCTTCTGGAGCGCCACCTTTATCCCAGTTTCCTCGATAGCTGGTCACAAATGTCGCATCGTAACGAGAATCTAGTTCTTTTTCAGCAAAAGTTTCGGTTAAGACTCCAATAGGCGGCGCCATTCTTGTCCATGGTCTACCATAGCTCTGCGCAGCTTCTCTTTGCACAGCTGAAACTCCGTCTACGCTAATTGTTGTATAATTAGAAGTTACCATCCAAACCGCAGTATTAGCACTACCATCTGTACCACTATATCCTAAGTTAGCTCCGTTGTATAATTGGCTTTCTTCTGTACGATCTGCATAAAGCATCATTTCAGCATGGCGATCGTTTGTAGCCACATGCACATCATAAAAACAATCCAGTAAACGATATGGGCCAGGATTTTCAATTCCTTCAACTGCAAGATCATATGCTCTTTGGTAATAATACGAAGGATCGTTACCATCTGGATCTGTTCTTGGCGCTTCTGGATAAGTAGGAATATTATTTGGATTCTCTAACCACCAGGCGTAAGTTAAATATGCTTTTGAAAGGAATAATCTCGCCACGTTCTTAGTCACCGCTCCAGTTAATCTAGGATTATCTGGTAAGTCTTCTACAGCTCTTTCTAGATCTGGCAAGATAGCCCGGGTATAAACTTCGGGCACCGTGTTACGCGTAGAAGTTCTAACTGCAGAACTATTGAAGGCTAATTCACCAGATCCAAGATCTAATGGCACTCCGCCATAATTTTGAACTAATAGAAAGTAATTGAACGCACGGAAGAATCTTGCTTCACCAATTAGTGAATTATCCAGCCCAACGGCTTCAGCATTTTCTATAATACCACTAGCTGTGTTTATTGCCGGGAATGCATTTCCCCAAACAACGCTAACAGAAAATCCACTTTCTGAACTTAAATTTCCCTGCCCTGCAAGGTCCAGATCAAAAAAGTTGTTATTTGCACTTTGGGCGGCAACATATTCATCTGTTCCTGTTTCAGTAAGGTTTAAATAATATGCAAACCCAAAAACGTTACGCATATTTTGATATAAATAAGTTAATCCTCCCTGAACTCCCAGTTCTGTCGTAAAAAATTCTGGAGTAAAAACTCCTCTTGTCTCTTCTTGTAAAATATCGTCTGTACAAGATTTTAATCCGAATACCGATACCAATGAAAATATGGCTATAGGTATAATTCTAAATTTTCTCATATTTTCTTTTTAAAATGAAATGTTTAATCCTATCAAATAGTTACGTGTCGATGGAATATTGGTTCCTATTGTTGGAATACCTCTGGAAATGTTACTCGTATTAACCGCTACGTTTTGACGGTTTCCGTTACCATTAACTCCTGAATTTGTTATTTCTGGATCTAAACCAGATTCGTCATGAAAAGGTGAAAAAAGTACGAATGGGTTTTGTGCAGAAGCATAAACTCTTAATCTATTGATCCCTAAGTTATCTATCAAATCCTGCTCAAAATTATATCCTAAAGTAAGTGAGCGAACCTTTAAATAAGAACCATCAAAATAACCTAAAGTACTTGCATATTTTTGGTTATCACCACTCTGAATCCCACCTGGCGCAGGATATTTAGCATCTGTATTGGTAGGTGTCCAATAATCCACATCTACGTTGTTTTGTCTACCAGTTAACAGGTTTAAATATCCACTAGATGAATATAAAGTACTTACTAAAGTTCCTCCAGATTGAAAAGTTCCAACCATAGTTAGATCAATATTCTTATAAGCTAAGCGAGTATTGAATCCACCCTGAAAATCTGGTGTTGGATCGATGATTTTTCTATCCTCTGCTCCTATTGGTCGTACTGGAGAACCATCTGCATTATACTCTCCGGTATATCTAACTTTGATCATTCCGGCAGCACTACCTCCTGGTTCATATTGTTGTAAATATTGGAAATCTGGATCTGATTCGTTCCAAAGTCCGATTCTTTCGTAATCATAGATTACATTAATTGGTGATCCCACAAACCAAAGGTTTCCTTCATCTCTTAACTGTCCTGAAGCCAAAGAGGTAATCTCATTTTGGTTACTGTAAAGGTTTATACCAGCATCCCATGTAAATCCATCTGGATTATCGATAATGGTACCGTTTAATGAAATTTCAAATCCTTTGTTTTGAGTTGCACCAATATTGCTGGTTACATTTCCAACCCCAGAAGAAGATGGTAATCCAAGAGTATAAAGTATGTCATTCGTTTTAGTTATATAATATTCAAATGTACCTGATAAGCGGTTATTAAATAATCCAAAATCAAGACCATAGTTGTAAGTTTGTGAAAACTCCCATCCAAGGTTTGCATTTGGTAATTGATTCACGTAATATCCGGTAGCAAACGTACTTCCGAAGTTATAATTTACAGTGCTTAATCTACCCTGTACAGAGTAAGGCGCGATCGCCTGATTTGATGTTTCTCCATAACCTGCACGTAATTTTAAGAGATTTATCCATGCTACATCGTCCATAAAGGTTTCATTACCAATGTTCCATCCAACTGAAACCGCAGGATAAGTTACCCACTTGTTTCCTGGTGCTAATCTAGAAGAACCATCACTACGTAAAGTAGCCGTCATTAAATAACGATTATCGTATTGGTACATCACTCTTCCCATATACGAAAGCAATCCTGTAGCAGAATAGCCTGTACCATAGTTTGTAATATCTTCGGAAAGCGCTGAATCTATATTGTACCATAAAGAAGATTCATTCGGAATGTTTTGCGCAGTTAAACCTACGTTATCAGTCTCAGTATTTTGCGAAGAGAATAATCCAACAAAATTTACTTTATGTTTTTCAGCAAACGTTCTGTCGAATAAAATTTGATTTTCAATCACGTAATCTCTGGTGATCGAACTATTGTAACTAGCTGAAGATGGGTTTTGTTCATTATAGTTAAAAACTCCACGTCCTGTAAAATTACCATCTCTTGCCGTTCTAAAATTAAGACCAAGATTTAAACGATACTTTAGGCCCTCTATCCACGGAATTTCAACTTCTGCGTAAACGTTATTGTAAGAACCATAATCTAACTGTTCATTTTTTCGACCATCACCAATACGATTAATTTCATTTTCAGTAGGAATCCATAGGTTATCAGCCTGAGTTTGCAGACGAACCGACTCTAAGAAATTTCCGTTTTCATCATACGGACTCAAAAGTGGTGATGCTGCTAATGCTCCAAATACACCTACAATACTGCTGGTTTTATTAAAATTCATTACTGAATTTAATCCGAAACTAAAAAGCTCTCCTACTTCCTGGTCTACCTGTGCTCTCAAAGAATATCTTTGGAAAGAATCTCCCGGTGCTACCGAAGTTTCCTTAAAATATCCCAAACCTACATTATAGGATCCTTTTTCTGAACCTCCTTTTACACTTACATCGTGTGTAGTTTGCAAACCAGTTCCATAAATAAGGTCCTGCCAATCTGTATCGTTTGCGAGATCTTCATCACCACCTAATTCATATATAGGGGTTCCACCCTGATTAGGGTGTGCCGCAACATCTGCTCTTAATTGCGTAAGTTGTGCAGCATTCATCATAGGATATTTTGCAAAAACATCTTTTACTGCATAATATGTATTGTAAGAGAAAGTTGCTTTTTGTCCCTGTCTACCTGATTTTGTAGTAATAAGAATTACCCCATTCGCACCTCTGGAACCATAAATAGCAGTTGCAGAAGCATCTTTAAGGATATCGAGACTTTCGATATCATTAGGACTAATATCACTTAAACCACCCGAAAACGGGATTCCATTTAATACAATTAAAGGATCGTTATTTCCAGAAAGTGAACGTGTACCACGAATTCGCACTTGTGGCGAAGCTCCTGGTCTTGTACTATTGGTAGAAATATTTACCCCAGCAGCACGACCTATTAAAGCATCCTGAAAATTGGCAGTTTTAACCTCATTAAGTTCTTCACCTTTTACAGAAACTACAGATCCTGTTACAGATTCTCGACTTTGTGTACCATAACCAACCACAACAACTTCAGATAAAGCTTCAGTATCATCCTGCATCGTAACATTTATTTGTGTACGACCATTAACCGGAATATCCTGACTTTGATATCCCATGAAGCTATAACTAAGTGTAGCATCTGAAGGTACATTTTCTAAAGTATAATTTCCATCAAAATTAGTTGTGGTACCCTGGTTCGTACCAACGATGAAAACATTTACGCCAGGCAATGGCAATCCATTGGCGTCAATGACTTCCCCGCTTACTGTTATGTTCTGAGCGTAACCGCTGGCGAACATCATTAAGAAGAGTAGTATTGAAAATTTAGGCTGAACACCCAATTTTCGTACATAGTTAGAAATCTTTTCCTCCATATTAGTAAATTTTAAATTAAAAGATTTAAATCATATTAGAATGATAAAAATTGTTAGGTTAATTTTTCGATATGATAAATATATCACAAAATTACTAATTACGAAATCGGTTGCGTTAAAACTTTTATTCAAATTGACTATAAGACCGAATTTTAATAGTCTAAACAATGATATTCAGCACCTTAAGTTATTTATTATTTTTCTAAATTCTTATAAAATTGAAACAATTTAGTATTACATATATAAATACAGCTATCTAAAAATTAAGATTTCATGACACAAAGAGACTAAAAAAGATTAAATTATGATAAATATGAGGTGTTTTCTAGGAATAACTCAATAATAAATGTACAGAATACGCATAAACACTATTACGCAATCGGTTGTTTAAATATCAAGCAATTAAAATAGCATTATTTATTCAACTTATATATCTATTTGTATATGCTTAAGAAAAGATCAAGAGGGAAAAAAATTCAGTTAAATCTATCTGAGAAGTATTTAAACCACATTCAGCTTCTTCACCACGAACTGTTGAAGTAAATAAAGTAGGTATCCATATAAAATACCAAATAGAGCGCCTATAAGAATATCGCCAGGATAGTGTACTCCTAGATAAACACGGCTATAAGCTACAATGGCAGCCCAGAGCAAAAGGAACCATATCATTTTAGGTATCTTTTTTATAAAAATAGATCCTAAAAAAATTGCGACTGCAAAAGTGCTGGATGCGTGTGCCGAATAGAAGCCATATTTACCGCATCGCTCGGCTACGATCCTGGCAAACTCTGTTACACCTTCCTGCCTACAAGGGCGGGGGCGCATAAAAAAGTCTTTGAAAACATTAGACATCTGGTCTGTACAGGTAATTAATAATGCGATACAAACCATGGTCGCTACACTATACTTCCAACCAAATTTTTTGAATAAAAGAAATAATAGAAAAGCATAAAGTGGGATCGCCATCCATTTATCGCTAATGCCAATCCACATCCAATCCCAGGTTTCAGACCCAAGATTGTTTAAATAAAGGAATAAGTTATGGTCTAATTCTATTAATTCTTCCATGCTTTTATTCGATAATCACGATTAGATTGCTTGTTTAATCTTCCTCGTATCTGGCAACTTCACGATCGTAAAAATCGTTAGCCTGCTGAATTAAACTTTCGGCTTCATTGGCCAATTCTTCTTCATCAGCTTTATCAAAATCTTCAAGCCATTCTACCTCATCGTTTTCAAGATTAATGATGAAGCGAGGAAATTCTGTATGAATTACAAAGATCGCATCTGAATAATCGGTATTATCACCTAATAAAAACTTCGGAAATTCCATTTTATATATTTTTAAACTGTTTCGTTTTTAATTTCGTTGGGTTTATTCGCAATCAGTTTATTGCTTAAATAATTGAATCTAAAATACAACATTAATGCTGAAGCTGTTAATCCAGCCAGAAGTCCCATCCAGATTCCCATACTTCCCATGTTTTCAGCTTTACCAAAGTACCAGGATACCGGGAAACCAATAATCCAATACGCAACAAAGCATATGGCTGTGGGAACTTTTACATCCTGTAAACCTCTTAAAGCCCCTAAAATTACTACTTGCATCCCATCACTTAATTGAAACAATGCTGCTACAATTAACAATTGCGCCGATAAAAGTACCACTTCTACATTATCGATATAAAAAGTAGGCAACCAGTCCTTCAGTAAAATAAAGCCTACTGCGAATATAGCTTCAATTATAAAAACTAAAAGAAAAACAGACATTGCAATTCTTCGTAATTCTTTATAATGATGCAATCCTTTTTGATTTCCTACGCGAATGGTTGCAGTAACTCCTAAACCAACAGCGATCATAAAGGTCATCGATGCCAGATTTAAAGCAATTTGGTTTGCTGCCTGCGGATTGGTTCCTAAGAGTCCGGCCAAAAATACCGTAGCGGTAAAAATCGCGACTTCGAAGAACATTTGTAACGCGGTTGGAAAACCAAGATTCAGAATTTTTTTGAAAATATCGGTTTTAAACAACTCTTTTTTAGACCAAACAAAATAAGGCTTAAACTTCGATTTTCGTCTTAAGATCTCCCAAACGAACCATAGCATAAAGAACCTGGAAATTAAGGTACCAATTGCTGCTCCTTCTAAACCTAGCTCTGGAAAAATCCAAATTCCGTAAATCAATAAATAATTGAAAAGGACATTCACCACATTCGATAATATGGTAGCGTACATTGAATATTTGGTTTGTGATAATCCATCTGCAAATTGTTTATAAGCCTGGAATATCATTAAAGGTAGCATCGAAAAAGCTACAATTTCGAGATAAGGTATCGCATATTCTACAACTTCGGGTGGTTGATCTAAATAATACAAAAGCGGTTTTGCCAGTAAAAGCAGCAGAAAAAGAAGAATTCCGTTTATTCCGCAGAGAATAATCCCGTGATGAAAATAACTTCTTCCCTTTTCGATATCTCCAGATCCATCAGCTTCAGCAATAAGCGGAGTAATCGCGAACGAAAAACCAATTCCCAGTGAAAGTGCTATAAAAACAAGACTGTTACCTAAAGAAACTGCAGCAAGTGGCGCAGCACCTAGTCGCCCAACCATAAGATTATCAGCCAAGCCAACAAGCACGTGCCCTAACTGACCTAACATGACCGGATAGGCAATATTAAGATTTTTCCCGAATTCTTTTGTGTAATCTGAAAGCTGCAAAACCAAAAATTTAGTGCGCAAAGATAATGGCTTTTATTTGGCTTGAGATTGATTTATCATTAAAAAATAAGTCTGCAAATCTTCCAATATTAGAAGAAAGCTAGTTTTGCTTCCCAAGAATTAATTCTTCATAAGATTTTGCCTTCCGAAGTTCCAGAATCCATTTTACTTCAAATTTCCCATAGCCTAAAGATTTTACTCTTTCGATCATAAAATCGCGAAGATCATCTAAAGTCAGATATTCATTGGTTGCTTCAAAGATCAATTCAATTTTATAGATATTGGGCAAAAAGAAAAAGACTTTTCTAAAGATCGATTTTGAATGTCTTTTGCCAGTAATTTTAAAAATCTTTCCGTCGCAATCACAAAATAGGTTGTCTTTTAAATATTCCTGAAAGTAGACTTCAGTATTATTATAGATAAAACCATCCATCAGCAAAAAGGAAGTAAGATCTTCCTCTTTGCTGAAATTTGGATTTGATATATTTATTACCGGAAATTGTATCAATTAATATCGAATTACAATCCGTATTTGTCTACCAGGTAAATTAAAGCGGCCATGCTTGCGCCACCAAGTTCGAGCTCTCTTTTATTGATCTTATCAAAAGTATCTGTAGCAGCATGATGATAATCGAAATAACGCTGAGAATCTGGTTGCAGACCAGCCAAAACAGTCCCATCACCTTCTAACGGACCAATATCTGCACCGCCTTCTCCCTGCTGAAAAATATGTAAATAATAAGGTGCAAACAATGAAGCCCAATTTTGTAGTTTTTCAAGCTGAGTAGCATCTGCATGAAAAGTAAATCCTCTTGGTGTAAATCCGCCAGAATCACTTTCTAAAGCAAAAATGTGATCTTCGCTATTTTCTTTAGCCACCTCGGCATATTTAAGTCCGCCACGTAATCCATTTTCTTCATTCATAAAAAGCACCACGCGAATGCTTCTTTTTGGTTTGTAGCCCATTTTTTTAAAAAGACGCAACACTTCCATAGATTGTACACAACCTGCACCATCGTCGTGAGAACCATCACCTAAATCCCAGGAATCTAAATGGCCACCCACAACAATATATTCATCTGGATACTGGCTTCCGGTAATTTCGCCAATTACATTATAGCTTTTAGCATCGGGATGTGTTTCGCAATTCATCTTAAAATATACCTTAAGATCTTTTTGCAATTTTAAAACCGAACTCAGATACTCGGCATCTTTAGTGCTAATTGCAGCAGCCGGGATTTTTTGATCTTCAGGAATATCGCCATAGTACATTCCGCCAGCATGAGGATATTTATCAATTCTTAAATTCATAGATCGTACAAGCACACCCACTGCACCATATTTAGAAGCTTCAGCCGCACCATTCCCACGTTGATCTACGGCACCGCCATAAGCTTTAAACGTATGAATTTTGGTAGCATCCATTGGGCGGTTAAAAAACACGATCTTTCCTTTAATTTTTTCTTCCCCAAGTTTTTCAAGTTCGTCCAATCCATAAACTTCGATAACTTCGGCTTTTGTGCCTCCTTCAGGGGTAGCAACAGATCCACCAAGAGCACAAATATTTATAGGTGTAGAACTGCCAGGAATAGTTTCAATATAAGCATATTCACGTGCACCGCGCGTCCATTTAGGCACCATCACTTCCTGTAACCAAACTTTGTCTAAACCAAGACTATCCAATTCTTTTTTGGTATAATCTACCGCACGTTGCGCACTATACGATCCAGATAAACGACCACCAATACCATTAGACAGGTAATCTAACCAATCGTAACTTTTACCATTGGTTAAGGCCATATCGTAGATTGCTGCAATTTTTTCTGTATCAGTTTCTACTGAAGATTGCCCAAAAACCGGCATTATGGATAGTAATAATAAGGCTGAAAGAATTTTCTTCATTTTTCGGGATAAATTTGAGCTTAAATTAAATACAAAATCATTCAAAATAAAAATTAAGTAAGCATAATGCTGAAATTTGAGGTTTTCAGCAATAATTCAGTTTGAAATTACATCTACGCTGCCATTCAAAAAAGCTATGGATTTTGTTATATTCGCAGTCTAAAACACCGAATTTTGACTCAGGAAGAAAAAGCAGATATCATTAGAAAAGTGACCACTCTTTTAAAAGAGATCCCATCTTCTATGGATGTGGTAAAAAAAGGAGGAAACGAGCACAGACGCTACGAATATCTTGCTACGCACATGGTAAATAAGGCTATTGAAAAAGATGCGCTTATTGTAAGTGAAGATGGTAATGGTATTGCTATTTTGTTTAAAACGAGCAAAAAAGATGAGAATTTTTGGAAGAATGCGTGGTCTGAGTTGAAACTTGTTTTTAATGTTACCGGTATTAAAAATGCCTATAAAATCGTAAAAACTCAGAATTACATTAAAAAGCAACGCCCACAGGAAGGCGAATATTTATATTGCTGGTTTTGGGGAATTCTTAAAGAATCTCGTGGCCCTGGCACTCAGGTTGGCGTTCAAATGAAAAATGAGTTTTACAGACGGGCAAAACTTTACAATTTGCCACTGTATGCTGAAACCAGAATGCGTAAAAATGCGATCGTTTATCAAAAATTTGGATTTCAATTATTTAATAAATGGGATCACCCTAGTGGTGACACGATGTACTTCTTAAGATATATTCCTGAAGAAATAAGCGAAAAGAATTAAGCTTCAAGACATCGAATATCAGATATAAAAAAAGCCGAATCTTACGATTCGGCTTTTTCCTTTTTAACTAACTAACTAACTAACCTAAACTTATGATATTTCTATCATTCTTTTAGCCTGCACTTTTGCTTCTTCCTTTTTTGGAAGCGCGATCTCTAAAACTCCGTTATTATAGTTTGCAGAGATCTTCGAGTTATCTACCGTGTCTGGTAAACTAAAAGCTCTTTTAAAAGTGCTGTAACTAAACTCCCTACGAGTATATTTGCCATTCTTTTCTGAAGTTTCTTTTTCTATCTTATCTTCAGCAGAAATAGTTAATACATCGTTATCTAATTCAATTTTAAAATCTTCTTTAGACTTTCCTGGAGCAGCAACTTCAACAATAAAATTCTCATCAGACTCGTGAATATTCACCGCAGGAATTCTAGTTCCTATATTATTCACGTTAGTAGTTCCTCCTAACCAATCTGTTTTAAACATATCATCGAATACAGATGGCAACCAGTTTTCATTTCTCTTAATTATACTCATAACTCATTTATTTTTTGTTAGACTTTATTTCTTTTAAGACACTTAGGGTATAGCAATTTGGATTCCATTTAAATTTTAACGTCATTTTGACAGTTTTACTCGTTTTTAACATGACTTTTTAACATGTTAAGCCTTTTTGAGAGTATATTCGAACATTATATATTGACGAATGAAAAAACTATTTACTCGCCTACTCTCTTTCTTTAATTCAATTAAAAGCAGGATCGCTTTTTATCCTACGGTAATTGGTTTGTTAGGATTTATATTCACGTTTATCACGTTGTTTCTTGAAGAACAAGGTGCATCAGAGGTTTTAAGATCTAATTTCCCGTCGCTAATTGTTAATAGTGGCGATACAGCACTAAGTGTTTTAGGGGCAATTATTACCGGATTAATATCGATGATGGTTTTTAGTTTTTCGATGGTAATGGTGTTACTTAACCAGGCGACCAATAATTATTCACCAAGACTGCTTCCCGGTTTGATCTCAGATCGTAAACACCAAACTGTGCTGGGTATCTATCTGGCTACGATTCTTTATTGTACTTTTATTATGGTTGCCATCGATCCCGATGCTGCACAAAAAAACCTACCCGGATTTTCTGTGTTTTTGGGAATCCTCTTTACAGTGATCTGCATGGGCGCTTTTATCTACTTTATCCATACTATTTCGCAAAGCATACAGATCAATAACATTTTGCAGTATATCCATCGGCAATCTAAAAACCGACTCAATAAATTACTGGATAGCGAAAGAAACCAAAATGATGATTTTCCAGATTCTAAAAAATGGTATGTCTATCATGCTAAGGAGAGTGCTTATTTTCAAAATCTTTCTGTTGCAAACATGTTAGATCTTTGTGAAGAATTAGACACCAAATTTCATATTCTACCGATTAAAGGAATTTTTATTCTGAAGGACACGCCAGTATTCCGTTCAGAAAAGAAATTGAATAACGATAAGATTGATGAAGTTTTAGCAAATTTCAACTTTGCGCGAAAAGAACTGGTCGCTGATAATTATGTATTGGCTTTTAAACAAATTACTGAAATAATAGCTAAAGCTATGTCTCCCGGAATTAATGATCCCGGCACTGCAGTTAATGCGATCGATTATTTAACTGAATTGATGGCGCTAAGAATGCAAAAAAAGGACAGTAGTATTGTTAATCGAAACGACAAATGTCTTTTGAAATTGAATACGGTGAACTTTAAAGATTTACTTTATAATGTTTTAGTCACCATTAGAACCTACTGTTCTCACGACATTATAATTATTCAAAAGATTGCAGTAATGTTTGAGTATATGCTGCAGCAAGAACAAAAAGAAAATTATTATAAAGAAATTATACTTTCTGAAGCTAAATTTTTCTTCGCGAGTGCTTTAGAAGCAACTTCTTCTAAAAATGATATTGAAATTATTAAAAAACATGCTGAAATGTTGAAAATCGAGCTTTAAAACAACTAATTTCAGTTATAAATTAAAAATACCCGATATTGGGTATTTGATAATTGAAGTATTTAGCTAAATTTATTTTCACTCCAACCCACTGAAAATTAATGTGCTAAACAAATACCTTTTAATTCTTTGTTTTCTTCTTATAATCCCGGCTTATGCTTCAGAGGATGACACACTTTTTGTAAAAGGAGTGTACCCACATCATATTGTCGATTTTTTTAAACGATTTCAAGACTGCGAAGAAAGAACTTCCGCAGAGATCATTAAGCAATACAATAGTGGCGAGTTTCAGGATATGCAACCAAGCCGAATGGTAAACCTTGGTTTTACGAAATGTTATAATTACTTCTCTTTAACGGTAAAAAACGACCAGGCTTCTGCACAGGATTATTATTGGAGTTTTTATAATGACGGTATTTTATTCACTTTATACGAACTAAAGAATAACCAACTTCTGCAACTTGGGAAAACCTCTGTAGCCCAAAAACTCGAGGAAAGACCTACACCTATTCGATGTCTTTCTTTCAAGGTAGAAATGCAGGCATTTGAAACTAAAACCCTACTCTTAAAAACAGAACTGCAAGGACATTCTAATCTCTATTTCCCTACAGATTTCACTACTGTAGAAGATATTCTGATCTACGAATCGAATAACGCTTTTCTATTAGGGCGATATTTTGGCTATTTTATTTTTACGGCATTATTCAACCTGTTTCTTTTTATTCTAATTAGAAGAAAGCTTTACGGCTTTATGTTTGGTTATATTTTAAGCATGATCTCTTTTAACGCCATAGAATACATGTACGATGCGCTTTTAGTGCCCGATATAATTCACAGCCTCTGGCTACGTTTTCCAAAGTTATTTTTTATAGTGCTGGCTTCTTACTTTCACACTAAAGTTTTTCAGTATTTCACGGCACATAAAGAAAATTTCCCTAAATGGAATTCAGTGTTAAACCTCATCAATAATTTTATACTTTTTATTGTAATCCTCTTCGTAGCGATACAGATCTTTATTCCTAAAAACACAGCTTTTTTTAACCAATTTCGGCTTTTATTATTTCTATTATTTTTTATCAATTTAGCTGTGCTTGTGGTAAACCTGGTCTATTCTATAATGAAGAGGAATAAACAAGCTATTTATTTCTTAGGTTGTAATTTTCTTCTCATTCTATCACTGCTATTTTATATCACCAATACCTTGCAAATAGGTGGCTCTACGATCTATATGTCTCCGGGTAACATTATAAATGCGGTTGCTTTTGAAGTTCTTAGTTTAACCATTGCTTTTTTACTGAATTACAGAAAGGAATTAAATGCGATGAACAAGAACCTGACTAATGCAAAATTGAAGAGCGAAAAACTAAGCAAAGAGCTAATTGAAGTGCAGGAAAACGAAAAGCAACTTATCGCCAGAAACCTTCATGATGGATTAGGAAATACGATGAATGCTTTACGACTTTTAATGGAAGCTCCTAACAAAAACGAAAAGCAAATCTCTGGGATCTTCAGCTTGGCTAAAGAGCAGTTTCGCACCCTAATTTATCAAATATCGCCTAAAGAAATAGAAAGCGTTGGCTTATACAAAACCATTCAGCAAGATCTGGAACTTTTTAAAAATACGTCTATAGAAATCAATCTCACACTTCTTGATGACGATAAAAGGATCGACAGTATAAAAGCGGTGAATATCTATAGAATATTTCAGGAACTTATGTCCAACATTATAAAACATTCTAAAGCCAGCGTTGTAGATATTACCATTAATTGTGATGAAAAGACCTGTAGCCTGCAGGTAGAAGATAACGGCGTAGGATTTAAAAAAGAGACCAGCAAAGGCATGGGCATAAAGAATATAAAATCCCGAGTGTCTTATCACCAGGGAATTTTTCATATCGAAAATACTGAAAACGGAATTATAAGCATCATCGAAATACCTATCTAAAAATGGAAGCAATCAAAATTGTATTAGTTGATGATCATTCTTTGTTTACTGAAGGATTAATGCAAATCCTGGATCCTATAAAAGACATTCAGGTTATCGCTACTTTTAGAGATGGAGAAACCATGCTTAAAAGTGACGAAATTCATCGTGCTGATGTTTTATTACTGGATATTAATCTCCCCGGAAATTCAGGAATTAGTATTGCTGAAAAAATGAAACCTTATTTTGGCTCATTGAAGATCATTTGCCTATCGATGCTTTTTGAAGAGAACATTCTTGAAAAACTGAAAGAAATAGGCGTTTCTGGTTACCTGCCAAAATTTATTCATACGAGCGAACTTATCGAAGCCATACGAAAAGCAACTAGTGGGAAAACCGTTTTTTATGAAGAAAAAGCAAAAGCGGTAAGCAATGTAAAGGTTTGGACCAGTGATTTTAAATTAACTAATCGCGAAATAGAAATCCTTCAGCTTATTAAGGATGGTAAAAGTACCAAGGAAATTTCAGAAATTCTTCACCGCAGCCAGTTTACCATCGAAACACATCGTAAGAACATGATTAGAAAACTGAATCTTAAAAACTCAAGCGGATTGCTACATTTCGCAATGAAAAATCTCCCAACCTGATTTTCAATTTTGATTCAGCAAAAAATATAAGCAAAAAAAAGGCTCCCGAATGGGAGCCGATATTGTATGACTATCGAGTCAGTTTTTTATACTTGATTCGTTTTGGCATTACATCGCCACCAAGACGTTTCTTCTTGTTCTCTTCGTAATCAGAGAAACTACCTTCAAAAAAATATACTTGAGAATCTCCTTCAAAAGCAAGAATATGAGTACAAACTCTATCCAGAAACCAACGGTCGTGAGAGATCACTACAGCACATCCTGCAAAGTTATCTAAACCTTCTTCTAAAGCTCGAAGCGTGTTCACATCAAGGTCGTTCGTAGGCTCATCCAGTAACAATACGTTTCCTTCTTCCTTAAGCGTCATTGCCAGGTGAAGTCTGTTTCGTTCACCACCAGAAAGCATATTTACTTTTTTGTTTTGCTCGCTTCCGCTAAAGTTAAATCTACTTAAATAAGCACGTGAATTCACCTGTCTGCCGCCCATCATGATAAGCTCCTGCTCATCACTAAAGTTTTGCCAGATGGTTTTTTCAGGATCAATATCAGAGTGGCTTTGATCTACATAAGCGATCTTCGCAGTTTCACCTACATCAAAAGTACCTTTATCTGGTTGCTCCTCGCCCATTATCATTTTAAAGATCGTAGTCTTACCGGCACCGTTTGGACCAATAATTCCAACAATTCCCGCTTGTGGCAAACTAAAATTAAGGTCTTCGTATAATAATTTATCTCCAAAAGCCTTACTCACACCATTCGCATCGATGACATTAGTACCTAATCTTGGACCATTAGGAATGTAAATTTCAAGCTTTTCATCCATTTGTTTTTGATCCTGACTAAGAAGCTTGTCGTAATTTTTAAGACGAGCTTTTTGCTTAGATTGACGACCTTTTGGATTCATTTTAGCCCATTCTAATTCTCGCTCAAGCGTTTTTTGGCGTTTACTTGCCTGCTTTTGCTCTTGTGCTAAACGTTTTGATTTTTGATCTAACCAAGAAGAATAATTTCCTTTCCATGGGATTCCTTCTCCTCTATCTAATTCTAAGATCCAACCAGCAACATTATCTAAGAAATAACGGTCGTGAGTTACCGCGATCACCGTTCCTTTATATTGTGCTAAGTGATGCTCTAACCAATGTACAGATTCGGCATCAAGGTGGTTGGTTGGCTCATCTAAAAGAAGTACATCTGGTTCTTTTAATAACAAACGACAAAGCGCCACACGTCTTCTTTCTCCTCCAGATAATACTGAAATTTTCTTATCTGCATCTGGAGTTCTTAAAGCATCCATTGCAATTTCCAGCTTGGTATCTAATTCCCACGCATTGCTCGCATCGATCTTATCCTGAAGTTCTGCCTGCTTGTCCATTAGTTTCTGCATCTTATCTGCATCTTCATAAACTTCAGGCAACCCGAACATATCGTTGATCTTGTTGTATTCGTCTAAAACAGCTACCGTTTCAGCAACACCTTCTTTAACAACTTCAAGAACAGTTTTATCTTCATCCAGCTCGGGCTCCTGCTCAAGATAACCAACGGTATATCCAGAAGAAAATACAACGTCTCCCTGATAATTGGTATCTCGGCCAGCAATGATCTTCATTAAAGTAGACTTACCAGAACCGTTTAAACCAAGAATCCCAATTTTTGCTCCGTAGAAAAAACTTAGGTATATATTTTTTAGAACAGGTGTATTCGCAGATTTGTAGGTTTTAGTAACCCCACTCATCGAGAATATCACTTTTTTATCATCTGCCATGTAATCGTAAAATTTTTTGGTTGAATTAATACTATTAAAAATTCAGTTTAAAATCATCCAATATGACTTTAAAACCGAGCAAAAATACAAATAAAGAAACACAAAATATTAGTGATCGCCTAAAAGTCGAAGCAAAAGAATAAGTTGCCCGGTATGATGTGCATTATGCTCTATAACAAGCAACAACTCTCTAAGCAAAGTATGATCTTCACTATTTTTGACCGGCGTATCCAGATTGTTCTGTTCATCCAGAATGTAATCTGCAAGCTGCTGTCGCTCTTTAAAGAATTTGGATTTTAACTGTTCCCATTCATTTTCGCTTTCTGGAGCTTGTTTTTGATCCCAATAACCTTCTGGCCATTTTGGTGTTTGGTAATCATCTAAGAATATATAATCCAGGATATCCTTCTGGGTGTAGGTGATATGGTAAAATACCTCGTAAAAAGAATACGGTAAACCATGGATTCTGTTGCCAATCTTTTCGAACGATGCTTCATTTAAAACCTTATCTATAGGCATAAAAGCTTCACCACCCATAAGATGTTTTACCAATTGTGCTCTCTCCATAAATCTATCTTCTTTTAAATTTATAAAATCAAATTCGGCCTTTCAGTGCATTAAAAACCCAGGAAACAGCAAAAAAACCAATTCCCACTACAGAAAAACCTATCGCGTGATCTTTATATTTTAAGACACCTAGAAGTACGATCGCTGTGGCTACTAAAAATATAATAAATGAAGCCCAGGCGAAAATGGTGTTCTTGTTTAATCCCATAAAAAATTATTTCTTACAAATATCGCATATTTTGATTAGTATTTTAAAAATCAAATAGCTTGTATTTTGTATTTTAGCCAATATTGTGAAAATTTTTAAATTATTTTTGAAAAGAATTAAGCAAATCAAGGTTAAAATTCATTTTTACTCACCATAAAATTGCTTCCAAAAAACTGTTTATATGGATATTAACTTCAATAAAAATGAAGATCATAATAAATTATTAGTTTCAGATTTAAACCATCATCTAAAGAGAGTATATCTTGGTGGTGGCGAGAAACGTATCGAGAAACATCACGCCAAAGGGAAAATGACTGCCAGAGAGCGGATAGATTTTTTACTGGATAATCCTGAAGCTGCTATCGAAATTGGCGCATTTGCCGGTGATGGTATGTATAAAGAACACGGTGGCTGCCCAAGTGGCGGCGTTGTGGTTAAAATAGGAAAGGTTTCTGGTAAACAATGTATAGTTGTCGCCAATGACGCTACTGTAAAAGCCGGTGCCTGGTTTCCTATTACGGGCAAGAAAAACCTACGTGCACAGGAAATAGCCATCGAAAATAAATTACCTATTATATATTTGGTAGATAGTGCCGGTGTTTACTTGCCAATGCAGGATGAAATTTTCCCGGATAAAGAACACTTCGGAAGGATCTTTAGAAATAATGCGGTAATGAGCAGTATGGGAATTACCCAAATTGCTGCCGTGATGGGAAGCTGTGTTGCCGGTGGAGCGTATTTACCAATTATGAGTGATGAAGCTATTATTGTTGAAAAAACCGGAAGTATTTTTCTTGCCGGAAGCTACCTGGTAAAAGCAGCAATTGGCGAAACCATCGATAATGAAACCCTTGGTGGTGCAACCACGCATACAGAAATTAGCGGCGTAACAGATTATAAAGCCAAAGACGATAAAGATGCGCTGACCAAGATCCAGAATATTATGGATAAAATTGGCGATTTTGATACCGCTGGTTTTAGCCGAAAGAAAGCTGTAAAACCGAAGTTAGATCCTAACGAGATCTTCGGAATTCTACCTAAAAAGCGATCAGATCAATACGATATGACTCAAATTATTGAGCGTTTAGTTGATGATTCTGAATTTGAAGAATACAAAAAAGGTTACGGCGAAACGATTATCACCGGCTATGCAAGAATCGATGGTTGGGCCGTGGGAATTGTTGCCAATCAGCGTAAGATCGTTAAAACCAAAAAAGGTGAAATGCAGTTTGGCGGAGTGATCTACTCAGATTCTGCCGATAAAGCCACTCGTTTTATTGCGAATTGTAATCAGAAGAAAATTCCACTAGTGTTTCTTCAGGATGTAACCGGATTTATGGTGGGCAGCAAAAGTGAACATGGCGGCATTATTAAAGATGGTGCAAAAATGGTAAATGCGGTAAGTAATTCCGTAGTGCCAAAATTCACTATTATTATTGGCAATTCTTACGGTGCCGGTAACTATGCGATGTGTGGTAAAGCTTACGATCCAAGATTGATCGTTGCCTGGCCAAGTGCAGAGCTTGCAGTAATGGGCGGTACGCAGGCCGCGAAAGTTTTAGCACAAATCGAAACCGCTTCTTTAGAGAAAAAAGGCGAAAAGGTAGATGCTGAAAAAGAGAAAAAAGTTTTTGATAAAATAAAATCCAGATACGACGAGCAAACCTCAGCATATTATGCGGCAGCAAGATTATGGACAGATGCGGTTATCAACCCTATGGATACCCGTAAATGGATCTCGACCGGTATCGAAGCTGCGAATCACGCCCCAATTGAAAAAGATTTTAATTTAGGTGTAATTCAAACTTAATCTATGCGAAAACTATTATTCTTATTATTTATCAATTTAACTTGTAGCTCACTTTTTAGCCAGGATTCTACCCTGATAGCGCGTACTAAAACATTTATACCAATAGATGCTTATCGGAAGTTCGCAGAAGAAGAGCCAGATCCAGAAAAAATTAAAATTATAAATGGAGACAGCTTAGTAAATGTTCCTGAAGATTTTTATCCACTAAAACGAAAAAATGGGGAAGTTAGGGTAAAATATGAACCTAAGGATTCTTCTTTTCTAGAGCTTTATAAAACAGTTGTTTTTAATGCTAAGAAGGAAAATAGCGATAAAACAACCATGAAATATTGGAAAGATGATATCAAAATATTTTTTGAGGAAAGTGTTCCAAAATCACATGTTAACGACTTAATGGAATTCGCCCAGTCGATTTCTAAAGATATTGATTCCCTTAATATCGAGCGAGTAGATAATATTGAAGCATCTAACTACCATATCTATTATTTAAATTTAAAATCTAATATAGATTACGACCCAAGAATTGCAAGAAATAGTGGATATTATGTTAGTTGGAACGGCAAACAACAAATCTATGATGCATCATTAAAAATTAATACTGAAAACGTCAAAAATAGTATTACACAACGAAATCATTTGAAATATTGGTTTTTTAGATCTCTTGGATATTTTTATTCTTCAGACGATATGGATTGTTATAGCATGCTTTCAAGCTGTAAAGGTTATAGAAGAGCTTCCAAAAAAGATCTCGAAATTCTAAAATATCACTATTCCTATGGAGTTTGTAAAGGTGCTAATCTTAAGAGTTTTGAAGAATTAACCTCAGATATGCAACAACGCTTAAAAGAAAATCCAAATGCACGAATTTATGTAGTGCATCAAAATTAATAATAACAATAACCTCAATATAGTTTAAAACCACATTGTTTAATTTAATCATCAGGAATGAAAAAAGTTCTTTCTACATTTTTATTTTCAATGCTTGCTTTTGCAGCGTCCTCACAAGTGCTTAGCAACAAAGAAAAATATACCGAAGCTGATACGCTTCGTGGCTCACTAAGAGCTGAACGTGCTTATGATGCACTAAAATATCATTTAAAACTGAAAGTAGATCCTTCAGAAAAATTTATTGGCGGTACCAATATTATCACTTTTAAAACCGAAGAGGAATTACCGGTAATACAAATCGATCTATTCGAAAATATGGATATCGATTCGATCGTTT
Organism: Zunongwangia sp. SCSIO 43204; assembly: GCF_019904275.1. Lineage (GTDB taxonomy): Bacteria > Bacteroidota > Bacteroidia > Flavobacteriales > Flavobacteriaceae > Zunongwangia > Zunongwangia mangrovi. The sequence continues at coordinate 2,249,892 of NZ_CP063204.1, read as the reverse complement.
ACCACGGAAAAAACCTTCAATATAACCGTAAATACAATGCTGTTTTTATTGAATTTGGAGAAGCTTTAGCTAAAAACACCACAGATTCTTTAGAATTTTTCTACTCGGGTCATCCAACAGTTGCTAAAAACGCGCCCTGGGACGGTGGTTTTGTTTGGACGCAGGACGAACAGGGAAATCCCTGGGTTGGTGTTGCCGTACAGGGAACTGGAGCCAGCCTTTGGTATCCTAATAAAGATCACCAGAGTGATGAGCCAGAAAGTGTTCAGTTAGATATTGCAGTGCCAAACGGATTAATGAATGTTTCTAACGGCAGAATGATTGGTAAAAAAGATCTTGGAAATGGTTATACCGAGTGGAGTTGGGAGACCGTTAACCCAATTAATAATTACGATGTGATGATCAACATCGCTAACTACGAGCATTTTTCAGATAAATTTCAGGATCTAACTTTAGATTATTACGTGCTTCCTTACAATCTTGAAAAAGCAAAAAAACACTTTGAAGAAGTTCAGGATATGATGACTTGCTTTTACGAGAAAATGGGGCCTTATCCTTTTGTCGAAGATGGCTATAAATTGGTGGAAACTCCGTATTTAGGTATGGAGCATCAAAGTGCTGTTGCCTACGGAAATAAATACATGAAAGGATACCTAGGAAATGACCTTTCTGGAACCGGAGTTGGTTTAAAGTGGGATTATATTATTATCCACGAATCTGGACACGAGTGGTATGGGAACAGCATCACCGCCAAAGATATTGCCGATATGTGGATTCATGAAGGTTTCACCACTTATACTGAAGCTATTTACACCGAATGCGGTTGGGGAAAAGAAGCGGCCTTAAAATATATTAAGGGACAACGAGCAAATATCCAAAATAGAGCAACGATTATTGGAGATTACGGAGTAAATGCTGAAGGTTCTGGCGATATGTATTTTAAAGGATCTAATTTATTAAACACCATTAGAAGTATTTACGATAACGACGAACTTTGGTGGGATACTTTTAGAGATTACACCGCGACTTATAAACACAAGATCATCGACACAAAAACGGTTGAAGACTTCTTCGATAAACCAATTAAAACAGATTTAAAACCGGTTTTTGATCAATATTTGAGGCATACCAGAATTCCGGAGTTACAATTTAGAAAGGAAGGAAAAACTTTTGCTTATCGCTGGCGAGCAGATGCAGAAGGTTTTAATATGCCGGTAGATGTTTTTATCGACGGAAAAGAAACCCGTTTAAAACCAACAATGGAGTGGAAAAAACTAGACAAAAAAGTTTCTAGTGAAGATGCTATAAAACTTAACGATTTAGAGTTCTATGTAAATATAAAGTTTGAATCATAAAACTTTTAAAGCTCAAAAAATAAAGCCTGAAATTCGATAATTTCAGGCTTTATTTTTTAGGTTTTATGTTAGTCGCTGTTTCCTACCCATTATAAAATATAGTAAAGTCCCAAAAAAACTGAAAAAGATCACAACAAGTAACCAAACGATCTTATCGTTTCCTTTAAAATCGTTTCTTATAATATCGATTATCGCCAACAACGGGAATAATAGCGCAAATAAACAGGTAATTAAGATGAGAATAATTTGCGGGGCGCCAATGGCAAATATTTGATGTAGCATATGATTGATTTTTTTATAAATCTAACGTTTTTGATCTAAAAAAAGTCTTATTTATCAAAAATTGCTAATCTTTTTCTTCCAGCTGAAAAATTTCATTAACCGAACATTCAAAAATTGCAGAAAGCTTTAAAGCCAAAATTGTAGAAGGAGCGTATCTATTTTTTTCTATAGAATTTACGGTTTGCCGGGAAACCCCGAGCAATTTCGCCAATTCCTGCTGAGTCATATCCTTTTTGGCGCGTTCAACTTTTATCGAATTCTTCATTAATTGAACTTTTTCATAAAGTAGAAAACACCAAAATACCATAGAAACATGGTAAAAAGTAACTGACTGGCATGGATATCACTTTCAAAACTTCCGTGAAATAAAATACTTACAAACGGACTCACAACAGCAAATAGGACTCCGTATAAAAAAGTAGCAGCAAAAGCAACCAATCTTAATTTCATACTACGTTCATCTTCTATTTTTTCTTTTGAAAGCGCCAATATTAAAAAAGCAATTAGTATCAGGTCAAAAAATATATTTTTCGAAATCTCTTTTTCTACGGAAATAATTTCTGTAACCGCAATTCCAAAAAGTAGTATTGCAATCCCTATTAATACATACCCAACGATTCTAAATTTATGCGGAAGTAATTTGATATCTGAACTTTTCATTTGTAAAGAATTTAAGTCTAAATGACAAAAATACTTTACATTTTAGAATAATCAAATTTTGAACTTGTTAAATAACTCTTTAAAATAAGCTATTTTGATTTGGGGAATTCTCTTCGATTACCTGGCCTAAATCCCAAAGCTCTACAATTTTATCTCCAGAAAATCTAAAAATGTGTACAACGGCAATTTGCATGTCTGCTTTCTCAACTAAAGAATGTACCACTACCTTATCTTTATCTGCCAAAACCTGCTGCGGCGTAATTGCCTGATTGGGATTGTTTTGATGATCCTGCTTCATAGCATCGATCAAAGATTGTCGATCACCTTTAAAGTATTGATTATGATGTATAAAATCTGCACTTACAAAAGCAGAAAATCCTTTATCCACAGCCCCCATTCCAACCGTTTTCAAAAAGAGTACGGCAATTTCATTATTCGTCATTTTTGAAAATTGATTTTCTGAGGGTTAATTTACCCTGCTTTTTAGTGTATTATCCCTATGAATTTTTCCGCTGGAAGTTTCCTCGAATTTTTCAACAAAATAGATCTTTTTCGGGTGCTCAAATTTTTCCAAAGATTTTAGAGTGGATATCCTTTCTTTCATTGCAGCTAAACCTTCTTCAGAAAAAGGGGCTTCAATAAACAGCACCAGTTTATCTCCCAAAGCATCATCTGGAATCGAGGTTATAAAAAAGCGAGAATCGATAATTTTACCCAGTTTTTTTTCAATTTCTTCAGGATGTAATTTTACGCCGCCGCTATTAATTACATTATCGATACGGCCTTTCCAATGGAATTTTTTATAGGTTAGAATATCAACAACATCATTCGTAATAATTACCTCATCTGAAAGATTTGGTGCTTTAATTACCAAACAACCACGATCGTCCTTACTAATATTAATATTGGGAAGAACCTTAAAAGGCCTGGATTGTTTCTTCTTCTTGTTAGGATTAATTCGTCTGGCAGCGATATGAGTAATGGTCTCTGTCATTCCATAAGTTTCATAAACTTTGGTATTCACCTCTTTTACCATTTTTTGCAATCTAAGTGACATGGCTCCTCCACCAACGATCAGTTTTTTGATCAAATGTAAACGCGCAACCGAATTATCCAGTTGAAAAGGCGTCATGGCGCAAAAGTCGTAAATCTTAAAAACCTGGTCCAAAGGCGTGGAAGATGGCGGAACAAGATCCAGCTGCCAGCCGCAGACGATGGCACGAATAATCATCATTTTACCAGCGATATAGGTAGCCGGCAAACATAATAATGCAGTGGTATTTTCTGGAAGATCAAAATATTTTGCGGTGGCCAAGGCCGAATTGACCATGTATTCTTTCTTAAGCCGAATAGTTTTTGGTTTCCCTGTAGATCCTGAAGTTTTTACTTCAACAAAATCCTGTGGTTTTAACCATTCCAGTATAAAATCACCTACTTCTTCCTCAAATGCTTCCCCTTCCTTTATAAATTGAAATGCATGCTGTCGCAGCTCAGCGTTACTGAAATGTTGCTTATTCAGCTTAAAATGAGGATGCGTCTCCGGAACCTTATAGTAGTCTGCCATATTGCTCTCCAAATATGTTTGAAATCGGACTAAACTAAGTTATCAAATTGCTATTATAAATTTAAAAATAGCTAATTTTTAGTAATCTTCCCTAATTTCTGATAAATCTTCAATATCAGCAACACCATAAGTTTCAACAAATTTAGGTTTTTCTACTTTTCCGAAAAGTCGATTTCCCCAGTTTTTCCAGTTATATCGCTTGGCATAAACCAATAAAATCAATGGATAAATCACTAAAACACTTACCCAAACATCCCAACCGGCAACAGGGCTGGAAACATCGCGTAAAATAGATTCGGTATTAAAAGCGGTCCAATCTGCCGTTACCAGCACTGCAGCAACCATATTGTTAGCCGCATGAAAACCTAAAGAAAGTTCTAATCCTTCATCCATCAGCGTCATTATACCAAGCATTAAAGCAGTCCCAAAATACGAAACCATAACCAAGTCTCCCATTTGTGTAACTTCTGGATTTGCATAATGCATTGCTCCAAAAATAAAAGAAGTAATTAATAAAGGAATCCAGCGATAACCGGTTTTTATACCAATTCCCTGCATCAAATATCCTCTAAAGAAGTATTCTTCGAAACTTGTTTGCAGTGGTACAAATAAAATTGCAATAATCGCTAAGACAAGAAAAGGAACCAGTTTGAAATTAAATATGTAATCATCGGGACTTAGGAAAAAATAATCTACTAAAATCAATACTATATTTAAAATGGCTATGATAGAAAATGAAAACCAAAATCTACCCCAATCTATCTTTGTCCTACTTGTTGTAAGGTTAGTGATACTATTTTTATGAATCGCTTTATACAGTAAGAAGAATACGAATAGCGACAACGCGAAACCAAAAAGCATTAAGAAAAAGGTTATGTTGCTACTAAAATCGGTCATCATTCGGTTTTGATCAATAAAAATAGCTATCATCTCTTCATTATATCCGTATTTAAGGACTAGGGCTACAAAGAATGGAATAATCTGTAAACAAATCCAACTGAAAAAAACTGCTATAGTACCAAATAAATATCTTGCACCGCTACTCTTACCTTTAAAAGCCTGTTCTATATACATTTGTGTTTTTAAAATTTAAAATCCCAGTTTAAATTAGGATTATAACTAATCTTACCATCTTTTACCTCTAACGGACTCTCAATATAATTGGTGTACAAACTTCCCGTTCCCAATCCCTGCGGCATTTTTACTTTTTTCTCGTAGGTAAATTGAGAAATAGCATTTAAACCAATATTGCTCTCTAAAGCACTTGTATTCCACCAGCCAATATTATTCGTTTCAGCTAAGTCGATCCATTGCTGAGTTCCTTTGAATCCACCAATAAGACTCGGTTTAAATATCAAATATTGAGGTTTTATGGTTTGTAGTAATTTTTTCTTCTTTGTTACATCAAAGACGCCTATCAACTCTTCATCTAAAGCAATTGGAAGCGGAGTCTCAGCGCAAAGTCTCGCCATTTCTTCCCAATTTCCCTGCTTTATGGGTTGTTCGATACTATGAAGTTCTAATTCACTTAAACGCTTCAGTTTTTCTAATGCATTTTTTGGATCGAAAGCACCGTTAGCATCAACACGTAGTTCAATTTCTTCTGCGGAATATTGCGATCTGATATACTTCAGTAATTCAATTTCGGTATCAAAATCGATGGCTCCGATCTTCATTTTTATACAGTTGAAACCCGACTTTAACTTATCTTCAATTTGAGATTTCATAAAATCCTTCTCTCCCATCCAAATAAGTCCGTTTATCGCAATAGCCTCCTCTCCTTTTGTAAATGCTGAAGGGAATAATTCGAATTCATTTTTATTCTCGAGAGACTTAAAAGCCATTTCGATCCCAAACTGAATACTTGGAAATTCCATTAATTGCTCCCAAAGTGCATCTTTACCCAAATGAATATTTTCACAAGCCCATTTCAGCTTTTCTTCATAATCTGGCCGATCGTCTATGCTTAAACCACGTAAGATTCCGCATTCACCGTAACCAAAATTATCACCATCTTCAATTTTGATAAACCAGGTTTCCTTAACAGTAAGAACGCCCCGCGAAGTTCCGCTGGGGCGTTTAAAATTTAAAATATGCTTTTTGTAAGTTGCTTGCAACTGCTTAGTATTTAGTCTGTTTGTATTTTAGATTATTGGTAAACTAAAAGGCCATAAATGTTAGAATTTTGAATGAATTTTAATCTCTGATTAACAGTTTAATGTGGTTCTAAGTTTTGAAGTCATTTTTATAATCTCATCCAATTTACTCGAAAGTTCTTCAAATTTCTTCAAATCTAAAAAACTAAGATCGTTTGCAATGATTAATTGAGTTTCTAACTCATAACATGAACCTAATGCAATCTCTAAAAATCTTGAATAATCTTTATTAGATTTTCTTGAGGCACCTTCAGCAATGTTAGAAGGAATTGAGATGACTGCTCTTCTCATTTGCGAGGTTATCCCATAACGCTCATCCTCTGGAAAGTTCTTAGTAGCTAAATAAACAGACTTACAAAACAATCGGCTTTGTTGCCAAACTCGTAAGTCTTTAAATTTATGCATATCTAAAAATCTAACATTCTAATCTACTAATAATCCAATATTCTCTAAAATTAAACACTTAATTTCTCTCCAATATCGAGTAATAATAATTCTTTTCCTTTATCTGCAAATTTCTTTTTAGCCTCAGCATGATCGATTTCGATATAACCAAAAGTATCGTAATGACAACCTAAAATTCGGTCGCATTCTATAAAATCACTTGCAATTACAGCTTCATCTGGCCCCATGGTAAAATTGTCACCAATTGGTAATACCGCCAGATCAAGTTTTGTAAATAACGGGATTAATTTCATATCCATACTTAAAGCAGTATCTCCAGCGATATATAAATTCTTTTCTCCGGATTGAATTACAAAACCTCCTGGCACTCCACCAGAAGCACCGTCTGGAAATGTACTACTATGCCATGCCTGTACATATTTTACTTTCCCAAATTCAAATTCCCAGCTTCCGCCGTGATTCATTGGGTGTACTGTAAATCCTTTATCTTCATAGTAAGCAGCAATTTCAGCATTACTAACGATCACCGCATCTGTATTTTTCGCCACAGTTTCTACATCTAAAACATGATCCTGATGCGCGTGTGTCACTAAAATATAATCTGCTTTTATATCCTTTAAATTGATCTTATCCTTTGCATTTTCATTTCCAGTAATAAAAGGATCTACCAAAATATTAATATCTCCTATCGTAAGACCAAGGCAATTTTGGCCGTAAAATGTAAGTTCCATAATAATTTTATTTGAGTTGCACCTAAAATACTAATTGATGCCAGCAGAATAAGAATTTAGAATTCTATAATTTTGTTAAACTTCAGCTTAAAAAACCTGACCTAAACCAAACAAAAGTGATAGTGCAAAAGTAGATAAAGCCAATACTTTTAACTCTGGATCCAGTAAAGCCGGAGACTCATTTTGCATTACTCGTTTTAAGTGAAGCACAAGCGGAATAAAGGCAAGATAAAATACAATATCATCCCAACCCTCAAAAACCAAAGCCGAGTAAGCCGCCATAAGCAAGATGGCACCAATGATCAAAAAGTAATGATAAGCTTTGGCGCCCTTTTCGCCTAATTTTACAGCCAGTGTCATTTTCCCAGATTTTTCATCTGGAACTCTGTCACGCATGTTATTTAGATTAAGCACTCCTGCACTTAAAAATCCAATAGCTGCTGCCGGCATTAACACCGCCCAGTCAAAATCATTTACATAAAGAAAGAATGATCCAAATACGGCAACAATTCCGAAGAAAATAAAAACAAATATATCTCCTAATCCGCGATAACCATAAGCCGAATTTCCCACTGTATATTTTATAGCGGCAACAATAGATGCCACACCCAAAACCATAAAAATTAAACTATACAAGAAATTCTCGCGACCAAAAGAAGCGTAGATAAGACAGACTGCCAGAATAAGAGTGATTATCGAAGTTAAGATAATCCCCGTTTTCATTTCTGAATGCGTTATCAATCCGCTTTGAATGGCACGTTGCGGCCCAATACGTTCGTCGTTATCTGTTCCTTTTACACCATCACCATAATCGTTTGCAAAATTAGATAACACCTGGAGACCTAAAGTTGTAGCAAGTGCCAAAGAGAAAATCCCCAAGCTAAAATATCCCTGCTGAGCTGCAATGGTACTGCCTACTAAAATCCCTGAAATTGATAAAGGTAAAGTTCGTAATCGGGCAGCATTTACCCAGGAATTAATTTTTTTCATTTAACGCATTATTTTAACCAAAACTTCCTTTAAAAGATCTCCAGAAGATAAATTTACTGCTCCAACTCCTTTACTCTTCACATCGGCTTCCTGCAAAACATTAATAGCGTAACTCACTTTTTTCATAGGATAATTTCTGGCAGCTACGGTGTAATCGTTCACAAAATATGGATTCACTTTTAGCTGTTTTGCCACATTCATCTTCGATTTATCGGGCAAACCATGATATTGTAGCAACTGCGAGAAATAAGAGAATAAAAGCGATATCGTCACCACAAGTGGATTATCCTTTGGATTTTGCGAAAAATAATTGATAATGCGATGTGCTTTTACCTCGTCTTTTAAACCTACGGCTTTACGTAACTCAAAATTGTTGAAATCTTTACTAATTCCTATATTTTGTTCGATAAGCTCTGGCGTAACTTCAGTGCCCTTTTCACAAACCAATTGAAGTTTCTGTAACTCATTATCGATCTTCCCTAAATCTGTTCCTAAAAATTCTACCAGCATTTGCGAAGCTTTTGGAGAAATCCCCAGTCCTCTCGATTTTAAATTCCGAACGATCCAATCTGAAACCTGATTCTCATACAGCTTTTTGCTATCTAAAATAACACCACTTTTCTTAATCGTCTTATAAACTTTTTTCCGCTTATCCAGCGTTTTATGTTTATAGCAAAGTACCAAAACCGTTGTTGGTTGTGGGTTTTCAGCATAATCACTCAGTTTATCGATAGTTCTGGCTAGATCCTGAGCTTCTTTTACGATCACCACCTGCCGCTCTGCCATCATAGGATAACGCTTCGCATTTCCAACGATCTCATCTACATTGGTATCGCGACCATACATAATGATCTGGTTAAAACCTTTTTCGTCTTCGTGCAGCAAATGATCCTCGATATAATCGGCCACCTTATCTACAAAATAAGGCTCGTCTCCCATCAAAAGATAGATAGGAGCAATTTTTCCATTTTTAATATCGGTCACAATTTGCTTTGCGTCGTCCATGCAGAAAAGAATCTTTTAGGCTGAAATTTGTTTTATCGTTAAAGGCTTTTGGATATTGTATTCTTTAGTATTTTTGAGGTCTATGATCGACCTTAATTTTCCAAAATATAATTTCAGGTTCAAAAATAGTCAAAATAAAATAGCTGTTTTCGACGAACTCAGGAAAAAATTCATCATTCTTACTCCTGAAGAATGGGTGCGACAACATTGTACACAATTCTTAATTCAGGAAAAAGAATTTCCCAAAAGCCTTATTAATGTTGAAAAACAACTGAAACTAGGCAAATTAACCAAGCGTTACGATGTTGTGGTTTACAATAGCGATGGCAGCATTCATTTAATTGTAGAATGTAAAGCGCCACATATTAAAATTACACAAAATGTTTTCGATCAAATCGCGCAGTACAATATGACCTTAGATGCAGATTTTTTAATGGTCACCAATGGATTATCCCATTATTACTGTAAAATGAATTATGAAGCTGGTGAATATGAGTTTCTACAAGAAATCCCGGCTTATAAATTGGCTTAAATGACAGTAGCAGTTGTTATCTTAAATTGGAATGGAAAAGACTTGCTGAAGCAATTTTTACCATCGGTCACTCAATTTTCTACGGAAGCCAATATTTATATTGCCGATAATGCTTCTACTGATGATTCAATAGATTTTCTACGGAATAATTATCCTGAAGTTAAGATCATTCAGAATAAAAAAAACGGTGGTTATGCTAAAGGCTACAATGATGCACTGAAGCATCTTTCCGAAGATATTTTAATCCTTTTAAATAGCGATATTGAAGTTACCAAAGACTGGTTAAAGCCGATATTGGAAGTTTTTAGCAACGATTCTAAAACCGCTGCGGTACAACCAAAAATTTTAGACTTCAAGAACAAATCTTATTTTGAATATGCCGGTGCAGCAGGCGGATTTATAGATAAATTTGGTTATCCATTTTGCCGCGGCAGAATTTTTGAAACCATCGAAGAAGATAAAGGGCAGTATGATGACGAAACAGAGATTTTTTGGGCATCTGGAGCCTGCTTAGCGGTAAAAAACACTGTTTTTAAAGAAATTGGAGGTTTTGACGAAGATTTCTTTGCCCACCAGGAAGAGATCGACCTCTGCTGGAGAATAAAAAATCTTGGTTATCATATAAAATACACCGGCAAATCTTGCGTTTATCACGTTGGAGGGGCTACTTTAAATAAAATGAACCCTAAAAAGACCTTTTTTAATTTTAGAAATAGTCTTTTTATGCTGGTTAAGAACCTTCCTAAAGAAAAAATGCGTAAAATTGTGTTGCAAAGAATGGTTTTAGACGGTATTGCCGGACTAAAATTCCTTTTTCAAGGTGATTTTGGTCATTTTTCGGCAGTTTTGAAAGCGCATGCTGCTTTTTACGCCAATTTTTCAAAAATGAATAAAAAAAGGATTGAAAAAACCTCTAAAATTAAATACTTTGATGTAAAATCTGTCGTTTTTGAATATTTTGCATTGAAAAAATCGACATATAAAAATTTAATATAAAGTCTATCTAAAGTATTGTTAATACTACTTTTAAGCTTTATATTTTTTTGATACTTTTGGAAAATCTAACATTAACAATAATTACAATAAGTTATGAAAAAAATCATGCTTTTATCAGCCTCTGCGGCTATTTTGCTTTCTTCATGTGTTTCAAACAAGAAATACGCTGAACTTGAAGCAAAACAAAAAGAAACTCAGGACCAGCTTAATACCGCCACTGTAAAATTAAATGCTTGTCTTGAGGATAAAACCGAAATGACAGAGAGAATTAAAGTTCTTAACAATACAAACGCGGCGTTATTAAACAACGTTGGTGATCTTGCTACACTTTCTAAGAAAGAAGCAGAGAACTTAGAGCGTTCATTAGAGAGCATCAAAGAAAAAGATCTTGCTATTAAGAGCATGAGAGATGCGATCAATAAAAAAGACTCTGTTACTTTAGCTCTTGTAACCAGCTTAAAAGGAGCTATTGGAAACATGAACGACGATGACATCGAGATCAATGTTGAGAAAGGTGTTGTTTACGTTTCTATTTCAGATAAATTATTATTCGACAGTGGTCGTTATAACGTAACAAGCAGAGCTAAAGAAGTTCTAGGAAAAGTTGCTACAGTTATTAAAAACAAGCCAGACATCGAGTTTATGGTAGAAGGTCATACAGATGACAAATCTATTTCTACTTCTATGTTCCAGGATAACTGGGATCTATCTGTAAAAAGAGCTACTTCTGTAGTTAGAATTTTACAAGACGAATTTGATGTTGATCCTAAGCGTATGACAGCTGCAGGTAGATCTTACTACATGCCAGTTGCTTCTAACGATACTGCTGAAGGTCGTGCTAGAAACAGAAGAACAAGAATCGTAGTTCTTCCTAAACTAGATCAATTCTACGGAATGATCGAAGAAGGTATGGAGCAAGCTTCTAAAGCTTCAAACTAAGAAAATAAAAGATATATCTTATATATCGAAAAAAGCCTCGCAAATGCGAGGCTTTTTTATTTACTGTATTAAACCAAAACTTATAATTTTTTGGAAAATACATCTTCAATATCCTGATTCAAGTCTAAATGGAACCAACGAATGCCATTATAAAAAGTTAGTTTAAACAAATTTCATCATTCATTTACAAATCATAAATTATTAATACATAATTAAATTGTGAACTATAATTTTTGATCAAATCTAAAATTATGTATATTTTAAACTTTTCTTAACAACTTAACAATTTTTGATGAAACGAAACAAACTCCGTGGCCTAAGCCTTCTGGCTGCATTAGCATTTGTATTTTCTTGTGAAAGCGAGAAGATCGAAGAGGAAAACTCTAGTTACGAAACGCTAAATTATAGTGTTAACAATAATACTGTAAACACAGATTTTAGTTTAAAAGAAGAATTACCAGATGTAAATGAAAACCTGGGCGATTTAATTACAAATGATGCGGTAAGCCCTAGCGAATGCGCGCCCACTGCATTTGCTGAAGTACAAAATGATTATATTTTACCCATAGTTCAGGATCAATTAGCACTAACTTATTACTCACTCTACTTAGATCTGAATTTTTACTATTCTTATTTTGATAGAAGCGAACAATATTTTGGCGAAGATGGAAGCTATACAAATTTTATGTCTAAGCGAAAAAGAGAGCTCGAGAGATTTTGGGACATGGAGGATGAAATTATCTTAAATGGGCAGCATACAGCTACTTTAAATGATCGAGAAAAAGTTGCCGATCTTTATGAAATTGTTGGTGCAAATGTAGAAACTCGCGAAGATGCCTATGCGATCGCAGATCAAATCCTGGCTATTAATGCTGCTTCTCCTAATTTACCCGAAAATCCGTTTTTTGCGACTGATGGATTTGCAGTAACTAATAACCTAATCGTAATTGGTGACGGTATTGTACAGATGTTATCTGAAACCGGAATAGATTCAAAAATAGTATGGACTGGTATTTTATCTCACGAATGGGCGCATCAAATACAATTTGATAATACCTCATCCTGGTATCCAAATGGAGCTGCAGATGATCCTGCGGAAGCTACCAGATATACTGAATTGGAAGCAGATTTTCTTGCTTCTTATTATATGACTCACAAAAGAGGAGCTACCTATAATTGGAAAAGAGTAGAACAGTTTTTTGAACTATTTTTTGCGATTGGAGATTGTAGTTTTAGTAGTAGTGGACATCATGGAACTCCGCTTCAAAGAATGGAAGCTTCCCGACTTGGTTATGAACTGGCTGCCTCTGCTCAGAAAAAAGAGAAAATTCTTTCTCAGCAAGAAGCTCATGACTATTTTGTGGAAAATATCGATGAAATATTATAACAGATACCACATTTATATATAAAAAGCCTCGCAGATGCGAGGCTTTTTATTTTAAACTCTCTTCATTTTAAAATATGAAAAATCACCGGATAAACGAGGATTTTCAATTTTAAAACGCTTTAGTTTTACATTATTTCCAAACTTCCTTTTCCTTCTCTTAGTACTTCTGGTTCTTCTGAAGTTAAATCGATCACGGTACTTGGGGTATTATCACCATATCCACCATCGATCACAATATCTACCAGGTTATCCCATTTTTCCTGAATCAACTCTGGATCTGTGGTATATTCAATCACCTCATCTTCGTCTCTTATCGAGGTTGAAACTATTGGATTGCCTAATTCTTCTACGATGGCCCGACAAATATTGTTATCTGGCACTCTTATCCCAACGGTTTTCTTTTTCTTGAATACCGTTGGTAAATTATTATTTCCCGGCAAAATAAAAGTATAAGGACCGGGCAAACATCTTTTCAGAATTTTAAAAGTCGCAGTATCAATTTGCTTCACATAATCTGAAAGATTACTTAAATCGTGACAAATAAAACTGAAATTCGCTTTTTCCAATTTCACTCCTTTAATCTGGGCGATCTTTTCTAAAGCGGAGTTATTGGTAATGTCACAACCTAAACCATAAACCGTATCGGTTGGATAAATTACTAGTCCGCCGCTACGCAAAGTTTTTACGACTTTAGTGATTTCACGCGGATTCGGATTTTCGTTATAAATACGAATAATTTCTGCCATTTTTAATCAGCTTTTTCAACTTCTTTCTCTAGTTTCAGGACTTTGCTACCATCTTCCTGTTCGATAAACAAGGCTTTATTTCCCTGTTCTCCTTTTCGGGTAATCTTACTGCCGTCTATGGTTTTGGTAACCTCTTCAGTATAAGTTTCGGTTACTTTACCTTCAGCAGTTCCATTTCCCCATTCCCATTTAACGTTACTTCCTTTCTGAATCATCTTTTTCTTTTGAAGATAAAAAGAAAGCCGCATTTTGCGGCCCTGAATAACACAAGTTTAACTCGAAAACCTTGTAATTACTAGTGGTTTACGGTTTTCTAGAATTTCAGAATGTGCATTAAGAAAGTAGCTTCAATTTAGCGAATCTTAGCAACAGCTTTTTAATACCACCATTTTCAAAATTGATCTCGGCTTTTTTATCCTGGCCTATACCTTCAATCCCTAAAACTTTTCCTTTTCCAAAACGCATGTGCTCGACTTCGTTACCAACTTCAAGCTGAATTGCATTCGAGGCTTTTGCTGGTTCTGAAGCTGCCGGTCTTAGTTTTCGTAATTTCCTTAACTGTTCCTCTGTTGGCTTATGCGCCGGTGGTGGCGTTCCTGCTTTTGGTTTTGTTTGGCGAAGTTTAGATTTATCAACTTCATCTCCAAAAATATCGGTATTGATAAGCGGTTTGTATTTATAATCATCCTGCGGAATCATATAATCCAAAAACTTATCATCTATTTCTTCTATAAATCGGCTTGGCTCGGCATCTACCAATTTCCCCCAACGATATCTACTTTGCGTATAAGTTAAGAAAGCCTGTTTTTCAGCTCGAGTTACTGCAACATAAAATAAACGACGTTCTTCTTCAAGTTCAGATCGGGTATTCATACTCATTGCTGAAGGGAAAAGATCTTCTTCCATACCTACAATATAAACGTAAGGAAACTCCAATCCTTTCGCCAGGTGAATCGTCATAAGCGCCACGCGATCTTCATCTTCAGTATCTTTATCAAGATCTGTGGCTAAAGCGACATCTTCTAAAAATTCAGCTATAGATCCATTGGCATCGGCGAGTTCTTTTTGCTCTTCCACAAAATCCTTTATACCGTTTAAAAGCTCTTCGATATTCTCGATTCTTGCAATACCTTCTGGAGTACCATCTTTTTTAAGTTCCTGTACGAGTCCGGTTTTTTTGGTCACCGTATCTGCAACAGTAAACGCATCGGCATTCTGAGCCAAAATTGTAAAATGCTTGATCATATTTACAAAATTGTCCAGCTTGGTCCTGGTACTTTTTGTGATCTTAAGTTCTGGTAAATGATCCAGATTTTCTAAAACTTCGAAAATCGATTTTCCATATTTATTTGCAGCGATACTTAGCCTGTCCATCGTTGTGGCTCCAATCCCACGTGCAGGATAATTGATCACACGCTTTAAAGCTTCTTCATCTTTTGGGTTGATCAATAATCGCAAGTAAGAAAGCACATCTTTAATCTCTTTACGCTGGTAGAACGACAAACCTCCATAAATTCGATACGGAATATCCTTCTTCCTAAGCGCATCCTCCATTGCCCTACTCTGGGCATTGGTTCGATATAAAATGGCAAAATCTCCATTAGCCATTTGGTTTTGCATCTTATTCTCAAAGATCGAACTGGCTACAAATCGTCCTTCTTCACCATCTGTAAGTAATCGGTTTACCACGATCTTTGGCCCGTCGTCGTTTGCCGTCCAAACTACTTTATCTAATTTGGTCTGGTTTTTATCGATTATCGAGTTGGCTGCATTTACAATATTTCCGGTAGAACGATAATTTTGTTCTAGACGGTACATTTCTACGCCTTCGTAATCTTTCTGGAAATTCAGAATGTTATTAATGTTCGCACCACGGAACGCGTAAATACTCTGCGCATCGTCCCCTACCACACATATATTCTGAAACTTATCAGACAATGCTTTTACGATCAAATATTGCGAGTGATTGGTATCCTGGTACTCATCTACCAAAATATATCGAAAACGATTCTGATATTTCTGAAGCACTTCAGGAAAACGGTTTAAAAGCTCATTGGTTTTCAGCAATAGATCATCAAAATCCATGGCGCCGGCTTTAAAACAACGCTGTACATATTCCTGGTAAATATCGCCCATTCTTGGCTTTTTGCTCATCGCATCGGCCTCCATTAATTCAGGATTATTGAAATAGGCTTTTACCGTGATCAGACTGTTTTTGTAAGACGAAATTCGGCTATATACCTGCTTATATTTATAAACATCTTTATCCAGCTGCATATCTTTAATGATCGCCCTAATCACACTTTGCGAATCCTGCGTATCATAAATCGTAAAATTAGAAGGGTAGCCTAATTTATCGGCCTCAAAACGTAGAATCTTGGCAAAAACCGAGTGAAATGTACCCATCCATAGGTTTTTAGCTTCACTCCTACCTACGATCTGCGAAATACGATGCTGCATTTCTCTTGCCGCTTTATTGGTAAAGGTTAACGCAAGAATATTAAAGGCATCGATCCCTTTACTCATCATGTATGCGATCCTATACGTAAGCACACGGGTTTTACCAGAACCGGCTCCCGCAATTACGATCATAGGACCATCAATCTGCAATGTTGGCGCCCTTTGGGCATCATTTAATTCGGCTAAATAAGCTTCCAATTTCCTTCAAATTTTAAAAGCGTGAATTTAACCAAAATGAATCAATTTCTAAACCCAGCCAGTTAATACTTTTAAACAGTGATGTGCTAAGCCATGAATGTTTATATTTTTTAGTATTTTTAAGAGAACTACTTTTTAGCTGAATACATAAACCCTTTTTAACGAATTTCAATGAATAAAATTTACTATCTATCCCTCTTATTATTTTCCGCTTTTAGCTACGGACAACATATAGATGCTGATCTTGAAGAAGACATCGCTGCTGTAGAAGAAAAAGTGATCGAATGGCGAAGAGATTTCCACGAACATCCCGAACTTTCTAATCGCGAATTTGAAACTGCTGAAAAAATCGCCAAACATTTAAAAAACTTAGGTTTTGAAGTCGAAACCGAAATCGCAAAAACCGGAGTTGTAGCTTTACTGAAAGGCGATCATCCCGGCAAAGTTGTGGCTTTACGTGCCGATATTGATGCTTTACCGGTAACCGAAAGGAATGATCTTCCTTTTAAATCTGAAGTAACTACCGAATTTCTTGGCTCGCAAACCGGAGTGATGCATGCCTGCGGTCATGATACGCATACCGCAATATTGATGGGTGCTGCTGAAGTTTTAGCGCAAAACAAAGACAAGATTCATGGAACTATAAAATTCATTTTTCAACCAGCTGAAGAAGGTCCACCACCGGGTGAAGAAGGCGGCGCAAAATTAATGATCAAAGAAGGTGTTTTAAAAAGTCCTGATGTAGATGCCATCTTTGGTTTACATATTAATTCTGAAACTCCCGTTGGCACCATTCGCTATAAACCTGAAGGTACAATGGCTGCGGTAGAACGTTTTGTGATTAATGTAAAAGGAAAACAAACACATGGCTCGCAACCCTGGAGTGGTACAGATCCTATTCTTATTTCAGCAAAAATTATCGATGGTTTACAAACGATTATTAGTCGGGATTCTAAATTGATCGATGCCGCGGCAGTGATCACCGTTGGAAAAATTACCAGTGGTGTACGTTTTAATATTATTCCTGAAAGTGCCGAAATGATAGGAACAGTGAGGACCTTAGAGCCTAAAATGCGCGAAAAGATCTTAAGCCGAATGAAAGAAATGGTTCCTAAACTTGCTGAAGCCTACGGCGGTAAAGCAACTATTGATATCCAAAATAACACCGCTGTTACGTATAATGATGTTGCATTGACTAATCAAATGTTGCCAAGCCTTCAAAAAGTGGCCGGAGAAGATCATGTAGAACTGGTTAAAGCAACTACCGGCGGTGAAGATTTCTCTTATTTTCAGGAAGAAGTACCCGGTTTATATTTCTTTTTAGGCGGACAACCTTTGGATAGCGAAGAACCGGCACCGCATCATACGCCCGATTTCTTTATCGATGAAAGTGGATTATTACTAGGCGTTAAGGCAATGACCCAATTGGCTTTAGATTATCTTGATCCTCCGCAATAAATAACTTTAAGAAATTTCTTGTCATGCTAAACCTACCCGTCCGGCAGGCGGGCTTGATTTAGTTTCTCGCTTTGATAACTTTTAAGCAAAAATCCTAAATAAATTAAAAGGTACTTTTTCGTTAACTTTGACGTTTAACTTAGAAAAAGTACCTTTCGTTTTTTTAGAATAAACCAGCATGAGCGATCTAGATTTATTGCAAATCCTTTATAATATTTTACCGGCTATCATTGTAGCCGCAGTAGCTTTTTACTTTTTTAAAACCTTTTCTGAAAATGAGAATCGAAGACGACGATTTTTACTACATCAGGAAAATCAAAAAACAGCACTTCCTCTTAAACTCCAGGCTTACGAACGCATGACCTTATTTTTGGAACGTATTTCCCCAGGAAGTTTACTGGTAAGAATAAAGCCTAATAGTTCAGATAAAATTCAATATTCCAATACACTGGTAGCGGCAATAGATCAAGAATTTGAGCATAATTTAGCGCAACAGATATATGTTTCTAATGAATGCTGGAATTATATAAAAACAGCCAAAAATGCTACAATATCACTTATAAGGCAAACCGCAGCAGATAATACTGTTGAAAATGCGGCCATGCTTCAGGAAAAAGTACTCACCGTTTTGATGGATGAAGATGCACCAACCGTGGCAGCACTTACGTTCGTTAAAAATGAGGTGAAGGAAATTGTTTAATTAGTTTACAGTTAACGGTGCACAGATTAAAGTTTTTTAGCTGTTAGCTTTCAGCAATTAGCGATCAGCTTGAAAATTGATCCTGAAATTTCACAATTTGAGCTTTAATTTTTAAAGTTTTTATATTTTATCTAATTGAACTTCAAACAAGTAAAAAGTAATAATATGAGAATCGATATTTCGAAATTAGATTTAAAATTCATAGTTCAGAATTATGACAAAGACTAGCAAAACTCAAAAATCAAAAGAAAAGCCAAATATCTTAGTTCTGGGATTAAGCTTTTTAGTTTTTTACACGCTATTCAGTATCTGGGATTACTTAAAAAGTTTGATTACGAATTTGTTTTGAAAGCTGAATGCTGAATTTGGATTTGAAAAATGTCATTTCGATTTCTATGACAATTCCAATCGGTTTTTATAATTTGTTTGATTTTTAATTATTGCCATATCTGCCATTTTAGATACTCTGGATTCGGTTCTTAGGCTGGTGCCGCTCTGTTGCTCAAATGGTACTACACCAGCAAAACAGGCTAGCTTTCTTGGATCGGTCAAACGTTGGAAGGCTTAGGTTTTAACGGCGATCATCCAAGCGGTAACATCGTGTATGCCCGGTACGGTCTTGATCCTTTTGAGCTGTTGTTGTAAAATCGGGTTCGATTGATCTCGGCACGGATCAAAGTTTCTATTTCGTGGATGTGCCTATCCAGTTCTTTGATAGCCTTTGATTGATCTTGATCAGTTTTCTGGTACTGCTGTTAAAAGTAATATCTTTTAAATTGGCCATTTGCTGTTTGATCCCTTTGCACTGCTTTATTTTTGACTTACGTTGGCTCATCAATATTTTTAAAGATCTGATGGCTTCGCTGCAGGGTTTCCAGCATTCAAAATTCTAATAGTTCCTTTCTATGAATATAGCGATCCTCTTGGCATCTACCTTATCATTTTTACCACGTACCAGACCAATACTTCTTTTAATATGCTTGGGGTCTATTACGTATACGTTAAAATCAAAGTCTTTCATAGTTTGGTAGAGATTATGGTTATAATACCTGTGTTTCTATGGCTATAAATGCGCTGGCATCTAACTTAGCTATGCTTTGCAGTAGCTTTCGAATACTTTTAACTTTGTTACCAATCTTGTGAAAGGTTGCCCCCACTGGGAGATCTAACACAAAAGTCCAAAGTGTTTTTACTGATGTCGATACCTACATAAATACTTTTCATAACTTTGTAAAGCTTTCCAGATAAGAAGGATTTTATCAATAACTCAACTCCTTGATAATGGGCTTGTATCCCGAATTTCTATTAGAGATTGTTGATGAAAGTCTGAACTTAGGTCTGAATCGAACTTTGAACTTTATGTTCTGAGTGAAAATAGTGTACCCAAGTTCCGCTCTCTTTTCTTAGTAATACTGCTCTCAAATAACAATATAAGTCTAAAGGAGTGATTTTGATGTAGCAAAAGCGGAATTAAAATTGTATCGAGAACTTATGAACTGCAAACTGGGACTGTTCACTTCAAATTGAGATTCAGATTTCTCCATTCCGTTGCGCTATAGAGTTTAGAAATGAGACCGCTTTGCTTTTAGAAATTAGACTAGAAATGTTGAATTTCGAATGCTGAATTTTGAATTAGCAAAGGTTTTACGTCATCTCGACCCTGCCTCGCCGGCAGGCAGGCGGAGCGGAGAGATCTCTTTTGAACTTATGATGAATTTCCAATTCTAGTGATTCTGACGTAGCGTTAGCGGAATTAAAATTATAGCGAGAAATTAAGGGCTGCAAACTGGGACTGTTCACTGCTTATTGAAAAAGACTTCTCGCTACAAAAAATTTCTCCGTTACACTTCAAAATATGTCACTTGAAGCGACAAAATTGGTAATGCCAACTGCACATTGCGACTGCCCACTGTCCATTGATTATTGCTCATTGATTCGCTATTAATTGATTAAAAGTGAGAAAGTAAAAAGGAGCTTAAAAAGCCCAAAACGCACATAAGTCCAATGATACTATGACCTTTTTCAAAAGCTTCAGGGATCATGGTAGAAGAGATCATATTTAGAATCGCTCCGGCTGCAATAGCGAGTGTTGCGCCGTTAATTGCAGGAGAAAGCTGGCTAAATAAGGAATAGCCTAAAATAGAAGCCAGTGAAGAAAGTATGGCGATACCCAGCCAGATTCCAAAGATAAAAAGTTTGGAACGTCCTGCTTTTTTCATACCGGCAGAGCTGGATAAGCCTTCAGGTAAATTTGAAATATAAATAGCGATCACGGTGGCAATACTTACCGCACCACCTTCAAGCATACTAATTCCAATCGTGATCGATTCAGGAATACCATCTAAAAGAGCTCCTAATGCAATGGCGATTCCGCTTCCTTCCTGCTCGTTCTCAGAAGGTTGCTGCTGCTGGGATCGTTTTCGATGTTTTGCGCCACTTTTTTCTAAAAACTTGTTAGCGAAATAGTAGATTAATGCTCCGCTTAAAAATCCAATTGAACTGGGTAATAATCCGCTTTGTTCAAAAGCTTCTTCCATCAATTCGAAAGACAAAGCCGAGATTAAAACTCCGGCTCCAAATCCCATAATGATAGCGATCAATTTTTGTTTCAGATTAAAAAAATATCCAAAAACAGATCCTACGATTAAAGCACTTCCTGTAAATAGTCCCCAAAGACCGGCCTGTATCCAAATTGGCATTTACTTTGTTTTTTTATAAAAGTAATGAAAATGGAAGGAGCGGCAGGAAAGAAAAATAGAAGTTTGAATGTTTAAATTCAGAAATAATAGCAATAAAAAAGAGGCTTCCCATAACGATATCTTACCTTCCAGTCAGAAAATCCCCGAAATCTTATGGATAAGGTTAAGAGCGTTAAAAGAAAGCCCCTGGTTTAAAGAAGACAGAATTTAAATTGTCATGGAAAATAGTTTAGTATCAGGTTTTTTGCGTTGAAGCCTAAGATCGAATGCCATACACACATTGCGAACAAAGGCTCTACCTTTTTCTGTAATCTCAATTTTATTATCGAGGATTTTTAATAATCCGTCTTCTTGCATCTCAGATAGTTTTATTATCACATCTGGTAATTCTGTAAACTGTAAACTTTCATCTTCCCAACTGGTTTCCAGTTTACACATAAGGTTTAGAATATGGCGGCGAATTATTAGATCTTCAGGACTTAAAATATGCCCACGATAGATCGGGAAAATTCCACCTTCAACCAAACTTTTATATTCTTCAATACTTTTTACATTTTGCCCAAAAGCATACCACGAATCTCCAATGGCAGATACACCCAAACCAACCATTAACTGCGTTGTTGCCGTGGTATAACCCATAAAATTTCTATGAATTGTTTTTTGGTGTAAACTTTTAGCCAGTTCATCTTCTGGCAGGGCAAAGTGATCCATGCCAATTTCGATATAACCTGCATCTAGTAATAGCTGTTTACCTAATTCGAATTGCGCCTTTTTTTCTTCCGCAGAAGGTAGATCTTCGTCTTTAAAACCGCGCTGCCCATTTCCTTTTATCCATGGCACATGTGCATAGCTGTAGAATGCAATACGCTCGGCCCTAAGCTTTTTAGTTAGGTTTATGGTATTTTCTATATCTGCCGTGGTCTGAAAAGGTAATCCAAAAATAATATCGTGACCTATCGAGGTGTAGCCTGCCTGTCTTGCAAGGGTTGTTACTTTTTGTACATTTTCGAAAGGCTGAATTCTGTTTATCGCTTGCTGAACTTTTAAGTTATAATCCTGTACCCCAAAACTTACTCGTGTAAAGCCAAGATTAGCTAAAACTTCAAGGTGTTTGTGAGTGGTGTTGTTAGGATGACCTTCGAAACTTAGTTTTGCTTCAGCACGCTCGTTAGGATCTTTAAATAAACCTTCAATTAGCAGTTGTAAATTTTCCGAAGAGAAAAAAGTTGGGGTGCCCCCACCAATATGTAATTCAGAGATCTTTGGCTTTTCTTCAAATAAAGAAACGTACAAATCCCATTCTATAAGAAGGGATTTGATGTATGGAATTTCTACCAGATGATTTTTGGTAATCCTTTTATTGCAGCCGCAAAAGGTACACATACTTTCACAATATGGGAGATGGATGTAGAGGCTTATACCGTTGTGCTTACTTTCTACATAACTTTTCTTTAAACATTCTTTCCACTCTTTTAATGAAAAAGAAACATCATCCCAATACGGCACGGTTGGATAGCTTGTGTACCTTGGACCGGCTACATTATATTTATTTACCAGCGATTGCATGATCTATATGCTATTTCCTATAATTAGTAAGGTGTTAATTAAAACACTAGAGGTAAATAAGTGAAAAACAATACTAGGTTTTTGCACTGTTAAAATCGATGCATTATGGGCGCTACAAATAGCAACACTAATAAAAACCAGGAACATTTGTAATGCTTCGTGGCCATGCATTAAAGTGGTCATAATTGCGATCCCGCCTAAACAGGTAGAAACGATCATTGCTAAAGCTGAATAACCTAAAAAATTGTGGCTAAATTCTTCGTTTAATTTTGCATAAAGTGTCATAACTCGAGGATTTTTAATTATACACCAAAATTACCTTAGAAGCTCTTCGTAAAATATGATAATTGTCAGTTTGGATATTTTTTCTGAAATTTTTTAGAATAAACTTCTGTATCGCTGAAGCTGCTTAGATAAACTTTTAAATTCCGAAGAGAAAATGAAAGTATAACGATCAGTGACAAAAATTGAGAGCTGAAACTTCGAATATTAATTATATGGCAATTGCATCGTTTATCACGACTTAAATCACTGTTTTAAGTCAATCTTAGGGAGATCCTAGAGTTTATTTGAAAGATTAATAGCAATTTTGGATTATGAGAATTCTAATGGTAGAAGACGAAACAGGTATCTCTGGATTTCTAAAGCAGGATCTAGAAGAAGAATCTTTTCTTTTTATCTAAAAAATTCAAAAAAGCTTCTTTTTACAGCATTAAAAGGTTTTAGTATACAGACTATGTAATCCTAATTACTGATATTTGTATTTTACTCGATAATCGATATTGCATACTTCGAGGCTTGCCTCGACATAAAATTAATTTCTAATACATACCTTACGCATTTGCCTTTAGGTAGTTTATGATCAAGAATGGAAGCTAGGCACAAACAACGCATCGCATTAAGTATTTGTTTTTTTATAAGTGGAATTTCATTTGCTACCTGGGCATCCAGAATTCCTTCAGTAAAAGAATTATACGATCTAAGTGAAGCCGAATTGGGAAGCCTGCTTTTGGTAATGCCATTTGGAAATATTGTGGGTTTACCCATTTCGGGCTGGCTGGTATCAAAATTCGATAGTCGCAGTCCGCTTTTTGCCGGGATCGTTCTTATTTCTATGTCTTTAGCCGGGATTGGCTGGTCTACCAATATTTATACTTTAATGCTGAGTATGTTCTTTTTTGCTTTTGCAATGCGAATAATGAACATCTCGATGAATACCCAATCGATAAGTTTACAAAAATCTTTTCTTCGGAAGATCATAGGTTCTTTTCACGCTGCATGGAGTTGTGGTGGGATCATTGGCGTGGCTTTGTCGACTTTTATGGTGAAATTTGGTGTAGAAATGCCTATTCATTTAAGTATAGTTGCAACCGTAAGTTTAGTTTGTATTGGTAGTAGTTTTGGTTTTTTACTTAGCGGCGATAAAACAACCGGTGGTAGCAAATTAAAATTAGGAAAACCAGATGGCTATATTTTCATCTTAGGACTAATGGTATTTTTTGCGTCTTTGTGTGAAGGCGGGATGTTCGACTGGAGTGGAGTTTATTTTAAAGAAGTGGTTGGCGAAGAGATATTTACGCTAGGCTATCTAACTTTTATGATTTTTATGGCGATTTCTCGTTTCTGCTCAGATCTGGTAGTAGAAAAAATAGGGATGCCAAGAACGTATATTGTTAGTTCTTTAATGGTTGTTTTTGGTGTTTTAACGGTAGTTTTATTTCCGTATTTCTGGCCAGCTTTGGTTGGCTTTAGTGTAGTTGGCTTAGGAATTGCAGCAGTAATGCCAATGACGATGGGACTTGCAGGAGAATCACCAAAATACAGTCCCGGGATGGCAATTTCTATCGTAACCACATATAGTGTAACGGGAATGTTACTTGGGCCGCCATTAGTTGGTTATTTAGCCGAATTACTCGGTTTAAAGATCGCTTTTTTACTGTTTCTCATCGCCGGATTAATGCTTTTTCCCATCTCCAGAAAGTTCTTTAAAAGACAGGCAAAAGTACAGAATAGTTAATCCTGACTAGCAATTTCTGTTTCGATCATCTTAGGACTGGCAGAAATGTTTCCATGTAAAAAGCTTTTGCGCTTTTCGTCATTAAAATTGAATAACATTAGCGTTAAGTAAAGCAAAAGCAGAAAACTAAGACTTAAGATAGAGATGTTATTTTTTACAAAAGCTCTCATATTTAATCGTTTGCTTTTAGAAAATAGGCTTTACCTTCGTTATAGCCTTCTAAAAAGGCTTCTGTGTTTTCATTCCAGTCTAAAAAAACATTTAGCGAGAAATAACAGAAAAATCCCAGCAATAAAAATTTCAGGTCTCTTTTGGTAATATTTTTCATAGTCGGTTGGTTACTTTGATTCTTTTTATTGGTTGATGGTAAATTTAAGAAATTTTTAAGAATAGAAAAAAGGGGAATAATCCCCCTTTAAATAAACTAATTAGTCACCTATTATTTAGATCTCTGAATCAAAAATTCTTTGTTCATTTTATCGAACCTTACTCCACTGGTTCTGCCATTATCTACTTCAAATCCTATAATTTCATTTTTACTGTTACGTATATATTTTATGGATTGCACTGGATAACCCGTGGCAAAAATATCTTCAGTAGTATATTCTAATTCTAAATTTTCAGGAAATAAAAAGCTCGAAATTTCTAGATGTTCGTCTTTCATTTCAATTTGATAAACGGTTTCAATCTCACTGCTGTAAAAACTTCCGGTGAAAATATCGAGTTCTACTTTTTCTGAAGTTTCTATTTTCTTGGCTATATGCAAGCCATTTTGAATTAGCGTTAAAGAATCTGCCGATCCGTTTTCGTTAAGATGAAATTTTACCCGGGCATTCACACCTTTAATCTTGAAAATCGAATCAGATTCGGCTATTAAATCTAATTCCGGTTGACCTGTAGCCTGAGTGTAAATTCGGTCTTCATCTTTCATAAAAGTCATCACAAAAGATTTCATTTCCTCTAAAGCATATTTGCCCAAAAGTTTTTCGAATTTCGATGTTTCATACACAAAATCTTCAGAGGTTTTTTCCGAAGAAATTCTTGTCGCCATATGATTTCCATTCTGCATTAAGGTTAAGGTTTTCGCATTTCCTTCTTCGTCTAGATCAAACTTTACACGTGCGTTAATTCCTTTAATTTTAAAAACCGAATCAGATTCTGCAATAAGTTCTATTTCTGGCTGATTAGTAGCTTGAACTGAGATTTTATCATCTTTCTTCATAAAATTCATAATAAAATCTGGTGCCTCATCTAAAGCATATTCACCTAGCAGTTTTTCAAATTTTGCAAGATCATATTTGCCATCTTCCGGTTTTTTAGATGAATTGAATTCCTCTTCAAAATAAATATTGGCAATTTTATTCGCCATTAAAGCACTATTGAAAGACGCATTATTACTTTGAGTGATCACCGCTGCATCAAATTCTGGTAAGTACATTAACATCGATCGATGCGCGTTATCTGCGCCACCATGCTGAATTCGTTTTTTATCCTGAAATTCATCAATAAATAATCCGAATCCATAATCTAGCGTATCTCCATTTTTTAAAACAAAAGGCGTCGTCATTGCCTTAAAAATTTCTTCGCCACCTAATTGGTGAGATTTGAAGTTTTCGACCCAGTTTTTTAGATCGGGTAGGGTAGTGTAAATTCCGCCTGCACCACGTGAATATTGCAAATCTTCAACTTCTACATAAGCACCAGATTCGCCAATTTTATACCCGGCAGCACGATTGGGAATAATTTCATCGTTAGAAGCTCTAACGCGAGTATTATTCATATTCAACGGTTTAAAGACATTTTCTTTCATCCATTCTGGGAAAGGCGTATCGGTAACTTTTTCGACCACAAGACTCAATAAAATAAAGCCGGTATTATTATAATTGAATTTAGTTCCCGGTTCGTTTTGCAATTTTGGCTGATTTTGGATACTTCTAATAATTTGCTCCTCGCTAATTGGCAGGGTAAGATCACTTCCGGTAAGCGAAAAAAGGTTTAGATATTCACGATATCCGTTAGTGTGCGTTAGGAAGTTTCGCAATGTCACTTTATGCTCAAATTCGGGTAATTCAGGGATATATTTTCTAATATCATCGTCGATATTTAATTTTCCCTGTTGCTGCAACAGCATGATCGCCATCGCGGTAAATTGCTTTGTGGTGGAACCAATATTGGTTGGTGTATTGGTTTTAAACGGAATATTATAGCTAAGATTCGCCATTCCATAAGCCTTTTCTAAAAGTACTTTCCCATCTTTTAGTACCAAAACTTCAGCGCCGGGATGATCACCAGAATATCCAATTAATAGTTGATCTACTTTACCTTCAGGTGATTTTGCCAAAGGTTCTGCTGTTAAAATTTCTATGCTGAAGTTTCCGGAGTCTTTCTTAAACGGAACCACTTCCAGCCGGTAATCTCCTTTTTTGCTGGTTACAAAACTGAAGTAATCTGGCCCTTTTCCGCTTTTATCAAATTCTTCTACTAATTTATCTGCTGCGGAATATAACTTTACAACGCCATCTACGGTTTCCTGTTCGATCTTGCCATAAACAAAGTAAGCCGAGTCTAAGGCTATACTAAAGGATTCAGCGCTTTCTGAAGTTTTTAATGTTCCTGAAATGGGTTGATTTGGTTTCAGTTTTTCCTGTGCGCAGACAGGAATTAAATTCAAAATAAAAAAGGAAAAAAATAATAAATAGCGTTTTTGCATGATTGATGGTTTTTAGTAATGTTTTAAATCTGAGCGCTGAAATTATGGATTTTAGATCTCTCTTTTATTGGCACCGCCAAAGGGTATAATACCCTGAGGCTTGCCTCGAAATTAAAAGTTTGTTTCCAACGAATGACTCGAGGGCTTGCCTCAAGGTCGTTTACTGTTCGACGAGATTATCTAAAATTGGTTACAATTTTATTCAATTTAAATACTTTTTGGAGAATTCATCCTAAGTTTCGATAATTTTCTATAGACTTTACCGTTATTTTTTCATCAATCAAAATGTATTTCTATATGAATAAGTTTTATGTACTCATTCTTTTCTTTTTCTGTTTAATTTCCTGTTCTGAAGATGATGAAATTCGATTTGCTGAAGTGCCTTCAGACTATTTTGTTAACGATCTGGAAGCACCACAGGATTATAATGCTGAAGACTGGCAGGATTTCACCGGAATTCCGTTTTATGTGAAATCTGTAGCTTCAGGAAAATTTTTAAGTCTTTCAGATCAACAAAATACCTTAGTTTTAAAAGATTTTATTGAAAACGACGATCGTTTTGCTTTTGGTTTGTCTAATTCAGCGTATGATGATGATTCTTTTACTTTAATTTCAGTTCCCGATGTGAGAGAAATAGGAGTAGGCGAGAATAGTGATATTTTGCATGGAATTACTACATTAGACCGGACACTAAGTTGAGAGAATATTTTTGCTAGTTATTACCTTAGCAATTATGAGAAGAAAATCTAAACATTACACCTTAGAATTTAAACAAAAAGCAGTCGAGTTAAGTTATGCTAAAGGCAATGTAAAACAAGTATGTGAAGACTTGGATATATTTCCATCTGTACTTTACCGTTGGCGTAGAGAGTTAAAAGATTACGGTAACAACAGTTTCCCTGGCCGTGGTAATCCTAAAATGACCGATGAAGAAAAAGAGATAGCCCGATTAAAAAAGGCATTAAAAGAAGCCGAGTTAGAACGAGACATCTTAAAAAAGGCCATCAGCATCTTCTCCGCGAGCGACAAGAAAAATACAGGTTTATAAAACAACACCTTATGAGATTTCCTGTCGAGACGATGTGTAAAATATTGAAAGTAAGCAAAAGTGGCTATTACCATTGGTTACAATCGGGACCAAGTAAATTATGGTTAGAAAATCAAAAGGTAACTGGGCTTATTAAATCTATATTTAAAGATAGCTTTCAAAGCTATGGTTCACCTAGAATAAAAACAGAACTAGAGACATTAGGCTATAAAATATCAAAGCCTAGAGTTGCACGTATTATGAGTGCTAATTATTTGTTTGCAAAACGAAAACGTAAGTTTAAAGCAACCACATATAGTCAACATAATTACCCCATAGCTCCTAATTTATTAAACCAAAACTTTGAAGTAAGCCGACAGGATCAAGTTTGGGTAAGCGATATAACCTATATCAAAACCAAACAGGGCTGGTTATACCTTACTGTCATTATTGATTTGTTTAACCGCAAAGTTGTTGGATGGGCTCTAAGCGATAATCTAAGTACAGAAGACACTATTATTAAGGCTTGGCATATGGCTATAAAGAAAACTACTTTAACCCAGTCTTTAATTTTTCATTCCGACCGAGGTATACAATATGCCAGCCATAAGTTTACCTCATTAATTAAAAGTTACAATGGCTTAGTAAACCAATCTATGAGCAGAAAAGGTAATTGCTGGGATAATGCCATTGCTGAATCGTTCTTTAAATCATTAAAGGTAGAATGGGTTTATAGGCACAATTATAAGTTGAGATCTGAAGCGGAGTTATCCATCTTTGGATGGATAGAAACTTGGTATAATAATAGAAGAAGACATTCCTTTTTAGGAAATAGAACTATAAGAGAATTTGAATTAGACATGTATAACCTTAAACTAGCAGCGTAGTCATTCAACTATTTGTCCAGTTTTTTGTTGCAAGTCCAGCAGCCTGTTGTATTTTCTGAAGAAGAAAATAACCAATTTCAGGACACACGATATTGGCGAATTTTACCCAGTAAAAATGAAAATTACTCATTGATTCAAAATGCGAATTTAGACGAAAACAACAGCAATTTTATTCTTGAAAGTGCTGAAAGTTCTGTTTTTCTGTCTGTAAAAAATGATGCTGAAAATCAACAATTTCAGATTATACCTAGAGGAAATTTTGAGATTTATGATATAGAATTTTTGGTAGATGAGGGTGAAGTTACCAACAGCGAGTGGATAATGGTAAATAGCGATACGATCACAAATTCAAGTGATGATGTAATGGAATTTTCAGATACAGATGAAGGTAAATTTCCTAAAAGTTTTACCGCTTCTTTTACTGAAAATAATCAACAAATCTCAGTTGAACTTGAAAATGATAGTTTTCAAACTAGACTTCCTGAAATTCTATTTGATAATGAGGAAGTAACAATAGACCTTGGATCGCGTCATGAAGTGAGTTATAATGAAGCTTTTGAGTGGACAACAAATTTTGGATCTTCTGAAGATTTTACTTTCAATATACCGCCGCAAGCTACTTACGCAATCAATTATTCTTTAAATAAGTATCATTTTGAAGTTCCTTACAAAGTTACTTATAGAGATTCCAGTAGTGGCGCTCGTTTTTCAAAAAAAGGTATTTGGGAAAGTGACTATTATTACCAAACAAATGTCGAGTTAAGCGAAGTAGAAGAATAGTTTTTGCCGAAAAAATTTAAAAGCTTCGATTCCAAAAATCTGAAATCGAAGCTTATTTTGGTTAAATACTTTCTCTTCTCAAAACCTGTAAAGGAGGATTTTTAATAACACTTCTGCTATTTGCCAATCCAATAATTAAAACCAGTAAAGTGATTCCCGGGAATAAAATTCCAAACGGAATCCAGGATGGGATAAAAGTCGTTTCAAAAGCCAACCAGGCTAAAAGCATACTGCTAATTAGTGAGAGTAAAATTCCGCTTAAACTTCCCAAAACACCTAAATAAATATACTCTAAAGCAGCTATTTTAAGGATTTGGTTGCTTTTTGCACCAATGGTTCGCAGCAATACACTTTCTTTGATTCGCTGATATTTGCTGGTTCTAACGGCACCCAGTAAAACGATGATTCCCGTAAGAATACTAAAAAACGCCATAAAATTAATGATCCAACCTATTTTATCCAGCAATCCTTCGATGATACTTAGAACCTGGCGTAGATCTAAGATCGAAACATTTGGATAATTGCTGACTAATATTTGCTGAATTTCGGCCGATTTTTCAGCATCTGGAACCTGCGTGGTCATCACGTGAAATTGTGGTGCCTGCTCTAAAATTCCTTTTGGGAAAACGATCGAAAAATTAGTCTGCATTCTTCCCCAATCCACTAAACGAGTGCTGGCAATTTCAGTATTCATCAACACGCCCTGAACATTAAAGGTAACTTTATCACCAACTTTTACCTTGGCATCTTCAGCAAAATTGGTGCTCACCGAAATTGGAATTAGCGCTGAATTTTTACTTTCAGGAATCCATTCGCCATTTTCAATACTTTCCGAAGCAATTAAAGAATCGCGATAGGTCACTCTAAACTCATGACTCAAAATCCAGCCATTTATCGTAGAAGTAGTGTCCTCTCTAATCTCGTTTACACTGCGGCCATTAATATTTTGCACGCGCATGGTAACGATTGGGATGTCTTCTAAAACCGGTAGATCCTGAGATTCGATAGTTTCAGCGATATTTTTTGTCTGGTTTGTTTGTACATCCAGCAAGATCATATTTGCGCTGGTATTGTTATTTTCTAAAGTGGCCTGCGCGAGTAAAAGGTCTTTGCTGAAATAAAGCGTACTGATCAAAAAAGTACCAATCCCAATGGCAAGGATCAATATTAAAGTCTGATTTTGTGGTCGGAACAAGTTCCGAAGTGATTGTCTTGAAACAAAACTCCACGAATCTGGGAAAAACTTCCTGATTAGATTCATAAACACTTTAGCAACACCGGCTAAAATCGCAAAAGTGACCAAAACACCACCAATAAAGGATAGCGAATATTGCCAGTTTCTAAGCAGCCAAAACGAGAAAAGAAATAAAAATAAAATAATTAATACTGAAATTCCTAAAAGCGCTTTTCGTGATTTTGAGCCTGTATTTTCCTGAACGCGTAATACCTGTAACGGCGATACATAAAGTGTTCCCACTAACGGATACAAAGCAAATAAAACCGACATTAGAACTCCTAAAATGATCCCTGCAAAAATAACCCGGCCTGAAATTGATAATGCAATTTCAACAGGTAATAATCCTTCTAAAATTACCGGAAAAGCGTATTGTAAAATCACGCCAAGAATACTTCCTAAAATTCCGCTTAATAAACCTATAAAAGCGACCTGAATCAAAAAGATCAAAAAGCTTTGTTTTCGTGAAGCGCCAAGACATTTTAGTAAGGCAACCGACTTTAATTTTTCTTTGATGTAAATATTTATGGCACTGGCAATCCCAACACAACCCAATAATAATGCGATAAAGGCAACAAGATTCAGGAATTTTCCGAAGTTCTCATAACGTCTTCCCAATCGTTCGCTGGTAGATAAATGTGTATCCAGATCGGCATCTTTTTTATCTAACTGAGGATCGATTTCTTCATCTAAAAGCTTAAGATCGGTGTTTTTATCGGCCACAAAATAGTAGTCGTAATTAATCCGGCTTCCGGTTTGGATAAGTCCCGTTTGTTCAATGAATTTATACGGAATAATTACCGGTGGCGCAATGGCTCCGAAAAGCGAAGAGCTACCAGGAGCCTGCGTTAATTTTCCTAAAATAGGTAGTGTAATTTCACCAATCTTAATACTATCGCCAACACTAAGATCTAACTGAAGCATCACCGTGGCATCTACCAAAGCTCCGTTTTGATCCTGATAATCTAAACCGGCAGATTTTGGAGTAGTTTCAAATTCGCCATAAAACGGAAAACCGCCATCTATACCGCGAACGCTTACAAACTTTGTCCCGGTTTTATTGGGAAAAGCCGCCATCGAGGCAAAACTGATTTCACGAGAATCGATGCCCAGCGAATCCATAATTTCGGTAACCCGTTCGCTTGGCGGGTGATTCATATCAATGGTATAATCGGCGCCCATCAAAGATTTAGATTGCAGCGCAATATTATCCTGTAAATTTTCTCCAAAAGACTGAATAGAAACCACCGCGGCAATTCCTAAAACGATCGAAGCCATAAAAAGCAAAAGCTTACGTTTGCTGGCTTTTCCATCTCTCCAGGCCATTTTTAGCAGCCAGAAAAACCCCGGTTTTGTGGTGTTGATTCGCTGCATTTTAAATTCCGGTTTTTTGATCTGATACTATTTTACCGCCTTTGATCTCCAAAATATGCTGCGTCATTTTAGCCAATTCCATATCGTGGGTTACGATGACGAGCGTGGTGCCCAATTCAGAATTTAATTCAAATAAAAGCTGAATCACTTTTTCGCCGGTTTCCGCATCAAGGTTTCCGGTAGGCTCATCAGCAAAAAGAATTTCCGGATCGTTAGAAAATGCTCGCGCCAAAGCCACACGCTGCTGTTCACCACCCGAAAGTTGCGAAGGATAATGATGCATTCGGTGATCTAATCCCACTTTTTTCAGCAGAGATTTTGCTTTTTCTGTTGCTGTTTTATTTCCTTGTAATTCTAGTGGAACTGCCACATTTTCTAAAGCGGTAAGCGTAGGTAATAACTGGAAATTCTGAAAAACGAAGCCGACTTTTTGATTCCGAAGTAAAGCAAGTTCATCTTCAGAAAGGGAACTGAGTTTAGTTCCGCATAATTCGATATCGCCATTGTCAATTTGGTCTAAACCGGCGCAAAGGCCTAATAAAGTAGTTTTTCCGCTTCCCGAAGGACCAACGATCGCAAAGGTTTCTTTGGCTTCAACCTCAAAATTAATATCGTTTAAAATCTGTAATTTTTTGCTTCCGCTATCGTAGCTTTTCTCCAGGTGGGTAACGTTTAATATCTTTGT
Source organism: Zunongwangia sp. SCSIO 43204 (assembly GCF_019904275.1). Taxonomy (GTDB): domain Bacteria; phylum Bacteroidota; class Bacteroidia; order Flavobacteriales; family Flavobacteriaceae; genus Zunongwangia; species Zunongwangia mangrovi. Next base: position 2,216,349 of record NZ_CP063204.1, on the reverse strand, counting down.
CATTGTGGGTTTAGAAAGAATTTGGGTCTAAAACGTACAAATTAAGAAATGATTTTAAGACCTTATGAGATTTATCCCTTAAACTTGTTTAAATTATTTAAGAATAACTGAATTTTTTTAGTATTTGAACTTTTGTCATTCCGGACCTGCCAGCCGGCGAGGCAGGCTTGATCCGGAATCTCACAATGGATGGTTAAATTAATTATTTTGTGGATGAGACCCTGAAACAAGTTCAGGGTGACTAACATCTGAAGTTATAAATTGCACTAGAGAGATTTCTTTTAAAAAAATAAAATTGATCATGAAAATAACCAATCTTAGCACGCTGATTTTAGCAATTTTTTCCCTTGTTTTTTTGAATTCCTGTAAGAATGAAGAAAAGCAATCTACTTCTTCTTCGGAAGAGAATACTGCGGAAGAAGAGGTTTCAACAGAGAATTCGACAGAAGAAGTACCTGTAGTTTTATTTTTTGGAACCAGTTTAACAGCAGGCTTAGGTTTGGATACCGCTGAAGCTTATCCGGCTTTAATTCAGAAGAAAATGGATTCGCTGGGAATGGATTATAGCGTGGTAAATGCTGGTTTAAGTGGTGAAACTACCGCGAGTGGTTTAAATAGATTGGATTGGGTTTTTAAACAAAATGTAGATATTTTAGTTATTGAACTCGGTGCTAATGATGGTTTGCGAGGCGTTGCTTTAGAGGAAACCCGAAGCAATTTAGAAGAGATCATTAAGATCGCCAGAGAGAAAAATCCTGAAGTAAAAATTATCCTGGCAGGAATGCAAATTCCGCCAAATATGGGCGAAGAATACACGTCTGAATTCCGCTCCCTTTTCCCAGAACTTGCAAAGGAATATGATTTAGAACTTATTCCATTTTTGTTAGAAGGTGTTGCAGGTGATCCAGAATTAAATCAGCAAGACGGAATCCATCCCACCGCTGAAGGACAACAAATTTTAGCCAATAATGTTTGGGAAGTCTTGAAAGATGATGTTCAGTGATTCAGTATTCAGTGAGCAGTCTCAGTTGGCATTTTCAATTAACAATTATCAATAGACAGTGAGCAGTCGCAGTGGGTAGTGATCAACCAACAATAAACAATTTGTATTAAGTGTCATTTCAAGTGAGGTACGAGTCGAAAAGTCTGTTTTCAGTTGTTGCTAAGATCTCTCCGCTTCGCCTGCCTGCCGGCGAGATAGGTTCGAGATGACAACGAATATCGTATTAAAAGCAAAATCAAGTAAATAAAAGAGTTCGATATTTAGATATGAGAATGTTATTTTTTCACGCCACTTTCAGTAACTGGGATTATTTAAAAAGTTTAATTGCAAGTTTGTTTTAGTTGCTTTATACTTCAGTTAGCCTCAAACCCCTTGTCATTTCGAGCCTACCTTGCAGGCAGGCAGGCGAGGTACGAGTCGAGAAATATCATTTCGAAATTACCTTATTTTCGCATTATCAAATTTTCAAATCAACACATTATCAAATCATCCATTTTCTATCAGCGAAGCGGTCTCAATTCTCTTTTCTAAAACCTAATTTCCACTAAACCTCAGCTTTGGCCTTTTTTGCAGCTTCTTTGTCTTCTTTTACTTTGTTGGCGGCGTAATCGTAGCCCTGCTTCCACCAATCGGTCATTAGTTTTTTATTGAAAACAAGTGAATTTTCGGTCAGTTTTGTTGGCGTGTAGAAGATATTCAGTTTTACGTTTTTATTCAGCGCGGCTAGTTTACCTTCGATTACATCATGATATTCAACCTGGTCTAAAACAAAGCTATATAAATTCAGCATCAAACTAAATGGATTCTTACCCAACACCTTGTTATATTCCATGTTTTCAGCCTCTAAAATAATAGCGTCTACTTCTGTAGCGCCACGTTTTATGGCTTCTCGAATAGGCACAACGCAGCCCAAACCACCATCGGCATATTCGAAGCCGTTTTTATTGGCCAGACTCATAAACGGAATATAATTACAAGAAATCCAGATCCACTCGCAAAAATCATCGTAAGAACATTCGTGGATCGATTTATATTCTACCCGGTTTTTGGATAAATTAGAAACTGTGATCACGACATCTCCAACGTTACTTTTTAAGCTTTCAAAATTTTCTTCTGAAAAATTACGTCGAATATGTCTTAAAAGATTTTTGCTCTCGCCAAAAGTGCGCTTCTTTTTAAGAAACTGCCAGAACATATTAAAGTAGTTAATGGTTACATATTCCCGGCCTTCTTTCTTCTTTACGATAAAAGGATTCAAACTAAAGATCTTACGCTGATTTACGTTTGTGTAGAGATCGTAAACCTTAGAAATATTACCTTCGGCCAGATGCGGTATCAATAAACTTCCGGTAGAAGTTCCCAGAAAAAGATCGTATTTCTTCTTCTCGGCTTCCATTAAATATTGGGCTACTCCGCCTGCAAATGCTCCTTTACTACCGCCGCCCGAAATTACCAATGCTCGCATTAAACTTCGATTTGGTTTAATTCTTCACTCTTCAGTTTAGCGTAATTGAATCCGCTTTTCCACCACCGCTTCATCTTCTCTTCTTCAAAAATAAGGGAATTGGTTGTTAAAACTGTGGGTGTGTAATAAAAATTGATAATTACATCTTTATTTGCCGCCGCAAATTTCCCAATTCTAATATTTTGATTTTCAACCCTATCTGTTATAAAATTAAAAAGATTGGTAATTAAGCCAAAAACATTCTTAGAAGGCATTCGGTTTAAATGGCTCACCTCAGTTTTTAAAATGATCGCATCAATTTCTGTGGCGCCACGTTTTACCGCTTCCTCAATTGGCACCATCGATCCAAAACCACCATCTGCATATTCGCAACCTTCTTTTTGCACCAGACTCATAAATGGCGTGTAATTACATGAAATCCAGATCCAGTCTATAAAATCCTGATAATCGAAATCTTTAATCGATTTATATTCAACTTCATTTAAAGATAAATTGGAAACCGTTACCAGAATATCTTTTTCTGAAGCTTTTAATTGCTGAAATTCTTCTTCAGAAAAGGTATTTAAAATAAGTTTTTTAAGATTCTTGCTTTCACCAAAGGTTTTTTTCCCCTGAAGAAAATTACGAATTACACTGAAATGATTAATGCTTATCTGGTCGTAGCCATGTTTATGTTTAATCAAAAAAGGGCGATTATTAAATATACTCGATTCGTTTACTGATGTATATACCTGCCGAATTTTCTCTACTTTTTGCAATGCCAAATGAGAAATTAGCAAACTTCCGGTAGAGGTACCAACGTAAAAATCGTAATCTCGCTTCATTTCTTCAATCAAATATTGGGCAACGCCACCGCCAAATGCGCCTTTACTACCACCTCCAGAAATTACTAATGCCTTCATTAAAAATTAACTATTTGAGTTGAGATTGAAAGTAATCCCATTCCTTTTTTGAAAAAGAGCTGGATATATTCTGAATTTTTTCCAAATACTTATCGTAGGTTAATAGCTCTTTAAGCAATTGCCTGCAAAAATCCCTAAAACGATAGGTATGGTGTTGCGTTCCCTGCATAAGATCTTTTAAATTTTGATCTGAAAATGCATCGATCTGAAATAAATAACTAAACGCATTTTGCCGAACTTCGAACGGATATTTTGTTTGTGTATAACCAGAAAGCTCAGCATAATTTGCCTTACTGTTACCCGCATCAAACTCGGGCGTCACCAAGTTTAAAGTGAGCCACAACATTCGTACATTCTTATCGTAAAAACCCTGGATATTCCTTGTTTTACTTAAATATTTAGAGCGTTCTTGCGGAAAGTTTGTCCATAATGTCATTAACGCATATTCCTTTGTTAAGTAAGAATCATCATTTAATAAATCTTCAAATTCAGATTTTAATGTCTGCGGAACTTCTTTCATACTCGATGCAATAGCCTGGCGAACAAAAATATTTCCGGTTTCAAAGGCTTTTCTGTAAAGATCAATAGCTTCTTGAGCCGTAGCTCCTTGTAATTGCATCACTACTTCCTGCCCCACATAATCATTCACCGGAAAATCTAAAGCGCCATTCAAGACATTATATTTTGTCCCTACACTCTGTTCTCTAACCGCTGCAACATCTAAATATTGCCTAATAAAAGCCGATTTCTCTAAAGAATTTAGCGCAACGTTTGCCTTAAATGCCGATTGTTCTAACCAGTCTTTTCGAAACTGTGATAGATCCTGCCCGCTAACATTCTCCATTTCCTTCAAAAAATCATCTGTAGAAACATTGCTAAAACTATATAATTTCAGGTAATTTTTTATTCCGGTTTTAAAAGCCTCATCGCCTAATTGCTCTCGCAAAATATGCAACGCCCAGGCTCCTTTTTGATAGAACGTAAGTGAACTTGCTTTAGGATTTAGCAGAGCTTCACCTTCACCTCGATCACTCATCTTTTTTAGCTGCTCGGCAGTTTCATATAATTTCCAGTAATAATAATCTTCACCAAAAATCTGCTTTTCTGCCAATAAAGCGTAATATGTTGCAAATCCTTCCTGTAACCAGTGATGTTTACCTTCGGCTTCGGTTACCAGATCACCAAACCACTGGTGTGCGAGTTCGTGCGCATTTACATTTACATAATTTTGATCTTTAAATCCTATACTATCGGTTAGCATCGATTCAGAAAAAATCGTAGTTCCGGTATTTTCCATCCCGGCATATAGAAAATCTTCTACAGGGATTTGCTTGTAATTTTGCCAGGGAAAATCGACCCCAATTTCCTCCACTAAAAAGTCGAATATTTTCTGCGAATATCGATAAGTAGGTTCAACCAGATTTTCATCTTTTGGTTCGTAATAAAGAGAAATAGGTACACCACCCGCGCTTTGTAATTCTTTGCTACTGTAATCTCCCGCGGCAATAGCCACTAAATAGCTACTCATAGGATCTTGCATACTAAACGACCATTGTTTGATCGAATCATTTAGCACTTTTTCATTTTCCAACTTTCCGTTGGCGATTACCTGATAATCTTTTTTAAAATTGATCGTTAAGTTGAAGATCGCTTTTTCACGCACATCGTCAAAACTTGGTAACCAATGCGAAGTGTACCGTCCCTGTCCCTGCGTCCAGACCTGTTTGCTTATTTCTTCGGAATTTTCTTTATCCCAGTTAATAAAATACATGGTTTGTTTTGGTGTGCCAGAATACTTCAACTGAAGCGTATTTTCTTCAGAGGGAGTCAATTTCCTTTTGATCCAGATCTTATCTTCAGCTAAACGAAAATTTGTTTCCTTACCATTCAGCATCACTTTTTCAAAAGTCATATCTTCAGTATCAACAAAAAAAGAATCTACCGCTTTTAGAACGTCAAAAGAATAATTAACATTACCATCGATTTTGGCCAATTCAGGATAAATACTTACCTCAGCATTCACCTTTTTAAAATCTACAAACTCGATTTGATTTTCTGGAGTTACCGATTGTGCCTGCGTTAAAAACGCATTTAAAAATATAAGGGAAAAGAATATTTTCTTCATTACTGGAAACTGTCGTTTGGTACTGCCAAATTACAAAATTTAATGCCAGAGGCTTCGTTTTACCACCAATCTTTCGGCAATGATTGGTGATCGCTAAAAAGAAATAGCATAAAATATGCCTGAAATAATTCTAAAATTAGGCATTTTAATATCTTCGTTTTTATGAATCCTAATATTCTACAAACTCCGATCGATTATTTAAAGGGCGTTGGCCCCAATCGTGCCGATGTGCTACGGAAAGAATTAGGAATTCATACCTACCAGGATCTGGTGAATTTCTTCCCTAATCGCTATCTCGATAAAACTCGCTTTTATAAAATTGCCGAATTACAACGAAACTCGGCTGAAGTACAGGTGGTGGGGAAAATAGTGAATATTAAAACTGTAGAGCAAAAGCGGGGAAAACGCCTGGTTGCCGATTTTGTAGATGAAACCGGCCGTATGGAACTGGTTTGGTTTAGAGGCCATAAATGGATTCGCGAGAATCTAAAATTAAACACTCCATACGTAGTTTTTGGAAAAACCAACTGGTTTAATGGTCTATTTAGTATGCCACATCCCGAAATGGATACGCTGGCCGATTTTAAAAAACAGCTTCGTGCAGCCATGCAACCCATTTATCCTTCTACGGAATTATTACAGAAAAAAGGGATTACCAATCGCGTGGTAAATAAAATGCTGCAACAGCTTTTTACAGAAACACAGGCCCGATTTTTTGATACGTTAAGCGAAGAAATCAGGAATGAATTTCGACTAATCTCAAAAGCTGAAGCCCTTTTTAACATCCATTTTCCTAAAAATGCCGAGCTACTTGCAAAGGCGCAGTTTCGCTTAAAATTTGAAGAGCTTTTTTATATTCAGTTGCAATTATTGCTGAAAAATCAGCTGAGAAAACAAAAAATAAAAGGCTTTGTTTTTGGCGAAATTGGAGAAAATTTCAGCGGATTTTATAAAAATCACTTGCCTTTCGATCTTACCGGTGCTCAAAAAAGAGTGATCAAGGAAATTAGGGCAGATCTTGGAACCGGCGCACAAATGAATCGTTTATTACAAGGGGACGTAGGTTCTGGAAAAACCATCGTGGCTTTAATGAGCATGCTAATTGCAATCGATAATGATTTTCAGGCTTGCTTAATGGCGCCAACAGAGATTTTAGCGATTCAGCATTACCAGGGATTGGTAGAATTATGCGAAAAAATGGATCTTTCTATTTATTTGCTTACAGGTTCTTCTAAAAAAGCGCATCGGCGTGAGCTGCATGAAAAACTTGAAAATGGCGAAATCGACATTCTAATTGGTACGCACGCACTTTTAGAAGATAAGGTGAAATTCAACAATCTTGGCTTAGCAATTATCGATGAGCAACATCGTTTTGGTGTAGCGCAACGGGCAAAATTGTGGAGAAAAAATAAAATTCCGCCTCATATTTTAGTAATGACCGCCACCCCTATTCCTCGAACATTGGCGATGAGTTTGTATGGAGATTTAGATATTTCTGTAATTGATGAATTGCCACCGGGCAGAAAACCAATTAGAACGGTGCATCGATTTGACAGCAATCGCTTAAAAGTTTTCAGATTTATTAAAGAAGAAATTGATAAAGGCCGGCAGGTTTATGTGGTGTATCCATTAATTCAGGAATCTGAAAAAATGGATTATAAGGATTTGATGGATGGGTATGAAAGTATCGCCAGGGAATTCCCAGATTTTCAGATCTCGATCGTTCATGGGCAAATGAAACCTGCAGACAAGGATTATGAAATGCAGCGCTTTGCGGAAGGAAAAACCGAAATTATGGTCGCAACCACCGTGATAGAAGTTGGTGTAAATGTGCCTAATGCCAGTGTGATGATCATAGAAAGTGCTGAAAGATTTGGACTTTCACAATTGCATCAGTTACGCGGACGTGTGGGACGTGGCGCCGAGCAGAGTTATTGTATTTTAATGACCGGCCATAAATTATCGAACGATAGCAAAACAAGATTAGAAACTATGACGGCGACCAACGATGGTTTCCAAATTGCTGAAGTCGATCTTAAACTCCGCGGCCCGGGAGATATTATGGGAACACAACAAAGTGGTGTACTTAATCTTAAGATTGCAGATATAGTGAAGGATAACGACTTACTAAAAACAGCACGGCATGTAGCTCAAAAAGTGCTAAAAGAAGATCCTAAACTGGCCTTAGAAAAGAACAAAATTTTACGATTTACTTACGGCCAATTAGCCAAGCATCAAAACATCTGGAATTATATTTCCTGATTGTAGAAATTAGCCAAAAATCCCTTAGAATTTTACAAACCTTAGATTATGCCAAAATAATTGGTAATGCTATCTTTGTGGATTGTAAAATTACTTAGATGAAGATTTCATACAACTGGTTAAAACAATTTATAAAGCTTCCTGAAGATGCCGAAAAAACCGGAGAATTACTAACAGATCTTGGTTTAGAGGTTGAAGGAATTCAAAGTTTCCAAAGTGTAAAAGGTGGTTTAGAAGGTATCGTGGTTGGGCATGTACTTAGTTGCGAAAAGCATCCAAATGCCGATAAACTAAATCTTACCAAAGTAAATATTGGTGATAACGAAGAAGTACAAATTGTTTGTGGTGCACCAAATATTGCTGCCGGGCAAAAGGTTCCGGTTGCAACTATAGGTACTGTTCTTTACGATGAAAAAGGTGAAGAATGGAAGATCAAAAAAGGGAAAATTAGAGGCGAATCTAGTTTTGGAATGATCTGTTCTGAAAAAGAAATTGGAGTTGGCAGTAGCCACGAAGGTATTATGGTAATGGATGCAGACCTTATCCCGGGAACACCTGTGGCTGAAATTTTTGATGTTGAAAATGATAAGGTTTTTGAAATTGGTTTAACGCCAAACCGTGCCGATGCCATGGGACATTGGGGTGTTGCCAGAGATCTAAAAGCAGGTTACCAGCAAACGAACAAAACTTTAGAGCTTATTACGCCATCGGTAAGTAATTTTCATGTAGACAGCCGTAGCTTAAGAATCCCGATTTTTGTTGAAGATTCTTCATTGGCACCACGTTATTGTGGGATCACGCTTAGCGATGTGAAAGTTGGTGAATCTCCTAAATGGTTACAAAATCGTCTAAAAGCAATTGGCCTTACGCCAAAAAACAATATTGTAGATGTTACTAATTATGTAATGCATGAGCTTGGGCAACCACTACACGCTTTTGATGCAGCTAAAATTACAGGAAACGAAATTCATGTAAAAACAGTTGAAGCCGGCACAAAATTCATCACTTTAGACGAAGTTGAAAGAGAACTTCACGAAGAAGATCTTATGATCTGTGATAAAGAAAAACCTCTTTGTATTGCCGGAGTTTTTGGCGGCTTACATAGCGGAGTTTCACAGAACACCACTCAGATTTTCTTAGAAAGTGCTTATTTTAATCCGGTTAGCGTTCGAAAAACTGCTAAAAGACATGGTTTAAATACCGATGCTTCTTTTAGGTTTGAACGTGGCATCGATCCTAGCATTACAGAATACGCATTAAAACGTGCCGCTCTTTTAATTACTGAATTGGCCGGTGGAGAAATTACCAGCGATATCGACGATCTTTATCCTAAGAAAATCGAAGATTTCCAGGTATTCTTAACTTTCGATAAAGTAAATAAACTAATTGGTGAAAATCTAGAAGAAGAGACCATCAAATCGATCTTAGCTTCTTTAGAAATTCGAGTGAACAATGTTACCGAAACCGGGATGGGATTAACCATTCCTTCTTATCGTGTAGATGTTCAGCGAGAATCTGATGTTATCGAAGAGATCCTTAGAGTTTACGGTTATAACAATATAAAATTCAACGAAAAGTTTAATGCTTCGGTTTCTATTTCATCGAAATTCGAAGATTATAAACTTCAAAATATAATCGCTAATCAACTTGTTGGGCAGGGATTCTACGAAACAATGGCAAATTCTCTAACCTCGCCATCGCACTTAGAACTTACCGAGCAATTAAAAAGCGAATACAATGTTGAAATGCTGAATCCGCTTAGTGGTGATCTTTCAGTAATGAGACAATCGATGTTGTTTAGCGGTCTAGAAAGTATTCGATATAATTTAAACCGAAAAAGAAGAGATCTAAAACTTTTCGAATTTGGTAAAACATATCACAGCTACGTTAGCGGTCGTGTAGAGAACAAGCACTTATCGGTTTTTGTTAGCGGTGATAAATCTACCGAGAGTTGGAGCGCAGCTGCACAAAAAGGAACTTTCTTTTATTTAAAAGGTGTGATCGAGGCAGTTTTCCAAAGATTAGGCATTAAAACTCTAAAATCTGGAGCTTCTAAATCTGATATATTTGCTGAAGGTTTAATGTTAAGTTCTGCGAAATCGAAGTTGGTAGAATTTGGGGTAATAAAAAAATCGATCCTGAAGCATTTTGATATCGATCAGGAAGTTTTATTCGCAGATTTTAATTGGGATGCAGTAATCGAAATTGCTAAAACCCAATCGAATAAATTTGTTGATATTCCTAAATATCCGGCAGTACGACGTGATTTCGCTTTACTTTTAGATGAAGCGATCTCTTATGCTGAAATTGAAACTATTGCTACACAAACTGAAAAGAAATTACTTAAAGAAGTAAATCTTTTCGACGTGTACCAGGGTGATAATCTTCCGGAAGGCAAAAAGAGTTATGCGGTAAGTTTTACTTTTCAGGATGAAAATAAAACGATGACAGATAAGCAGATCGACAAGATTATGAGTAAGCTTCAGTATCGTTTCGAAAATGAATTGAAAGCGGAACTGAGATAAATTCCGAAGAAAAAATTCTATAAAAACAAAGGCTGAAATTCGATAATTTCAGCCTTTATTTTTTCAGTATGATTGATATGTTTACGGAAATTGTTTAAAAATTTCGTCTACATATTTCCTTACATCGCGCTCTGTTCTTCGATCATCGATCTCAACTTCATTAGTTGTTCCTCTCCAGATGATCTTATTGTTTTTTCGGTTTATAAAATCAATTACAATAGATCTGGATGAATAAGGCACCTGTTGAATATTTTCTCCGGTAATACGCTGTATGGTATAATAATCCTTATACATATAAGGCTTATAATAATCACCTATGTAAAAATCTGGACGGTAATAAGAATAACTAGTATACACAGGGTCTGCATTAACCTCAACCTTATCATCGAACATGGTATGCACATAGATTAAAACCTGCGGCTGATCTTCTTCGTAGCGATAACCTTCGTCATCCATATTTTCGTTGATAGTATTTACAATTTCAGAATTAATTTCTTCATGATTGTAACCGGGTGTGCTAATCTTATTCTTATTAGGCAAAAATGCGTAAGTTGAATAATTCTTGAGATCTTTTGGGTTCTCGCCAACTTCTGTAGATTTTCCCCCTCCGCAACTTGCTAATAGGATAACAATCGATAAAAGTCCGCTCCATTTAAGTAGTTTCATAATTTAGGAATTTTACTGCATAATAATAGCTTATGCGCATTTCCCAAAATGATTTAGCATAGTTTAGACATAATTTTAACAAGCATTTAGAAACGTATAAAGTAAAGAAGCTGTTGTCAAATTTATCAATTAACAGCTAAGAGATTGGTATTTAAACCGATATTGTATATTTTAGTGGCACATGCAAAGTGATTGATGATGATGAACTTTCCCCGAACCAACATTGAAAAACAACTTTTAAGATCGCGAAATAAAAGAACTTCTGAAGATCGATTTTTAGCTGAAATTAATTCGGTTTTCAAACAAAATGAAGATATAGATCAGGACATTCTGAAGGCATTAGAAAGTGCTGATGAAAAAAACATCTCAAATTCATTGAATTTCGATCTTCTGGAATCTAATCGTATTTTTCATATTAGCGATATCCAGAAAATATGTATCGATTACCGATTGCGTTTCTTAAGCTCTTCTCTTTTTAAAGCTGAAATTCCTTACGATGCCATTATGGCGATTCGAAAACTGGAAAACGATCACAATACCAGTCTTTCTGGTTTTAGAATTATCGCTCCTGCCCGATTATTTAAATTAGAAAATGCAGATGACCCTTTATTAATGGCACCAATGGGTAACGATTATTACTACCTAATTCATAAATGGGGGAACGATCTTCATCCTTTTAGAAAATTATTAATGTGGCCATTTAAGCAATTAGAGAATTTTATCTTTTCGATGTTTCTACTAAGTTTAGCCATTACCTATTTAATTCCGCAGGAAATTTTCGCACAAGGCGGTAAACAAACAACAACTGAATTTTTAATGATCTTGTTTTTTGTATTTAAATGGGTTGGTGGCCTGGCGATTTTCTATGGCTTTAAAAAAGGGAAAAACTTTAGTGAATCCATCTGGGACAGTAAATACTACAACGCCTAAAATCCCATTAAAACTGCCTATAAATAACGTTAAACTCTAATTAAATAGGGCTTTTAAAATACCCAATATTTGTATTTTAGAATCTTAAATTGATATTATGAGCAATAACGAAACATACGAAAGGGTTTACACCGGTAGCGAGGTAAACGTACAATATTTACAGGAATTATTTAATAAATCTGGAATTTCTAATCGTGTACGTAACGATATGGAATCTGGTTTAAGAGCAGGTTTTGGTGGTGGAATCCCAGGACAGGTTCAGCTTTTTGTAATTAAAAGTCATTTTGATGAAGCTGCCGCTATAGTAAAAGCGACATTCCCAAATGATGTAGCCGAACATGAGTAAAGAAAAATTGCCTTCTAAAGGCCGTAATTACGCGTATCTAGCCGTTGGTATTTTTTCGCTTGGATACGGTGCATATCGCGTGATTAGTTTATACGAAAATTACCAGAAATATGAACTTCAGTTTGCGATTGCTATTGGCTTTGTAGCTGCTGGAGTAATTTGTATCTATAGGTTTTTTAAATCTTTAAAGTAAACTACCTCGTGGCGAGTCCTCGAGGCATTTGTTGGAAACAAATTTTTAATTTCGAGGCAAGCCTCTGGGTATTACCCTTTGGCGGTGCCAATAAAAAAGCGGCTTTTAGCCGCTTTTTTATGTTTTCGATCTATTATTTTACCACTCGATTACAGCACTAGCCCAGGTAAATCCACTACCAAAAGCAGCTAAAACAAGTGTATCGCCTTCTTTTATTTTCCCCTCTTCCCATGCTTCAGTTAAAGCAATAGGAATAGACGCTGCGGTTGTATTCCCATATTTCTGAATATTATTATATACCTGATCGTCTCTTAATTTGAATTTCTGCTGAATGAATTGCGAAATCCTAAGATTAGCCTGATGCGGAATTAGCATATCGATATCACTTACGTCCATTCCATTAGCTTTTAATCCTTCCATAATCACTTCAGAAAAACGAACCACGGCATTTTTAAATACAAATTGGCCGTTCATATAAGGATAATAAGGAATATCTTCTAGTTGGCTTTCATCTCCTGCCGTTTTATTTTCAGCAATAATTTCTGGAACCCAATGATTGGTGCTTGGCCCTTTTAAACTTAGTTCTAACGCATGTTTTCCTTCAGAATGTAAATGAGTAGATAAAACTCCCTGCCCATTATGATCACTTCTTGTTAATACCGCTGCTCCTGCTCCATCTCCAAAGATCACAGAAACAGAGCGCCCACGTGTTGTAAAATCTAAACCGCCACTATGGTTTTCGCTTCCTATTAAAAGAATATTTTTATACATTCCTGTCTTGATAAATTGATCTGCTACAGAAAGTCCATAAATAAAACCACTACATTGATTACGAACATCTATTGCAGGACAGGTATGAATATCCAACATTTCCTGTATTTGCACACCGCACCCAGGGAAATAATAATCTGGGCTTAAAGTCGCAAAGATGATCAAATCTATATCGTCTTTACTAATATTTGCTCTTTCTAAGGCAATTTTGGCAGCTTTTGCTCCCATTCCTGCCGTAGTATTTCCATCGCCTTTTTTAATATGCCTTCTTTCTTTAATTCCTGTTCGTTCCTGTATCCAGGCATCATTAGTATCCATTATTTTGGATAGATCATCATTGGTCACCACATTCTCTGGCACATATTTTCCTAATCCGGCAATTTTAGACTGATACATTCAGTTTATTTTTAAATTATTAAAAATTTATCCTCTTAAATTTAGTAAATATCTAAATTCTTAGGCTTGCAATATAGTAAAGATTAACATTTTATAGAATATCTTATCTTAGTACAACTAATATTCTAAAACCAATTTAATGAAAAAACAAATCATCGTTTATTTTCTATGCTTTGCTGCTTCTATTTTCAGCAATTATGCACAGGAAAATCTCACTTATCAAAAGCCACCAAAACCAATATTAGATCTGGTAGACGTGCCATTAGCTCCCGGAACTTATATTAATAGCAAGGGAGATCTTATGTTATTTCTTTACCGTGATCAATACAAGACTATTGCAGAACTAAGCGAGAAGGAATTACGTCTTGGTGGTTTACGAATTAATCCGGTAACCAATATTAGTAGCCGGGCTCGCTATTACAACGATATAAAAATAAAAGCTTTTAAAGCTGATGAACCTACAAACGTAAAAGGTTTACCTGAGAACCCAAGAATAGCAAATCTTAGCTGGTCCCCAAATGAAAAGAAACTCGCCTTTACACATACCTCTGAAACCGGAGTAGAATTATGGGTTATAGATATTAAATCTGCCACAGCCAAAAAACTTAGCGATGCTAACTTAAATGCCAATATGGGAAATACTATTAACTGGTTTAAAGATAGTGAAGCAATACTTGTTAAAATGCTGCCGGCAGATCGTAAAGAACTTATAGACGAAGCTATGGCAGTGCCAACAGGACCTACGGTTAGTGTAAGCGATGGTAAAGAAGCACAAAATAGAACGTATCAGGATCTTCTGAAAGACCCGAATGATGAATATAATTTTGAACAGCTTGCAAGATCTTCTTTATTTAAAGTTGATCTGGATGGACATACCGAAGAATGGATGAAAGCTAAAATGTACGATGATATAAGCTTTTCTCCAGATGGGGAATATGTTATGATAACTACCATTAAAAAACCATTTTCTTACCTGGTGCCTTATTATAGATTCCCTGCAGAAACCAATATTTATACAACCGATGCCAGCCTGGTAAATATGGTGAATGATGTACCGCTTTTGGAAGATCTGCCACAAGGTTTTATGTCTACTCAGGAAGGTCGCAGAAGCCTAAATTGGCGAGCAGATAAACCTGCGACTTTAATTTACGCCGTGGCTTTGGATGGTGGTGACCCTGAAGTTGAAGTAGATCATCGCGACCAGGTTTTTATGTTAGAAGCTCCATTTGACGGAGAAGGAAAGGCTTTCTTCAAAACCATAAATCGCTATAGCGGAATTATGTGGGGTGATGATAAAACTGCTATTGCCATGGATTACTGGTGGAATACAAGAAATAGAAAAACCTACCTGATCGATCCATCGAAAAATAATGAAGATCCTAAAATTCTTTTTGATAGAAATTACCAGGACGTTTACAGTAATCCAGGAAATTTTGTAACGCATAAAAATGACTTCGGAAGATATGTTTTAGAACTTGACGGGAAAGATGCTTATTTAATTGGTGCTGGCTATTCTGAAAAAGGACAATATCCATTTATTGATAAAATTGATTTATCAACTGGCAATACCAACCGACTTTACCAATCTACTTTTGAAGATAAAAAAGAAAGTATCGTTGAAGCTTTAGATATGGACAAAGGTGAAATACTGGTGAGAATTGAAGCTTCAACAGAGTATCCTAATTATTATATTAGAAACATCAAGAAAAAAATTGGTTTGCAGCAAATCACCAATTTTGAAAATCCTTTTAAAAGTTTAGAAGAAGTAAGTAAAGAAGTGATCACTTACAAGCGTGAAGACGGTTTAGAGCTGAACGGGACACTTTATTTACCTGCGGGATACGATAAAGAAAATCCTGAAAAACTACCTATGATCATGTGGGCATATCCACGCGAGTACAAGGATAAAAATTCAGCTTCACAAAATACTAGTAATGCAAATGATTTTACATATCCTTATTACGGTTCTCCTATTTATTGGGTGAATAGAGGTTATGCCGTTTTAGACGATGCCGCGTTCCCAATTATTGGCGAAGGTGATGAGCACCCAAATGATACTTTTAGAAAACAGTTGGTAGACAATGCGGCTGCGGCTATCGACGCGGTAGATAAGATGGGGTTTATCGATCCAGATCGTGTTGCAGTTGGCGGGCACAGCTATGGTGCTTTTATGGTGGCTAACCTATTATCACATTCTGATCTTTTTGCTGCCGGAATTGCGCGAAGTGGAGCCTACAATAGAACATTAACGCCATTCGGTTTCCAGAGTGAAGAGCGAAATTACTGGGAAGCACCAGAAGTTTACTATACCATGTCTCCATTTATGCATGCCGATAAAATGAAAACTCCCCTACTGTTAATTCATGGAGAAGCCGATAATAATTCGGGAACCTATCCTATGCAAAGCGAGCGCTATTTTAACGCATTAAAGGGACTTGGGGCTACTGCCAGACTAGTAATGCTACCTAAAGAAAGTCATGGATACAGTGCAAAAGAATCGGTTTTACATGTTCTTTGGGAACAAGATGAGTGGTTAGAAAAATATGTAAAGAATAAACCAAAAACCGATGTAAAAGCCAGTAAGGAAGAAATCCAGGATTAGTTAAAACCAACACTAATTTTTAAAAACCTTCTGAAAATTTTCAGAAGGCTTTTTTTAATAAGAAAAGCGCAATTTCTAAGAATAAAATTGCGCTTTTCAACCTAACCAATAAATCAAAATATTACACTATAAGTAATCACGGAATCTATTTATTTCTACTTTAGCTTCCAGGTCATGTAATAAGTTATAAAGTCCGAAGAAAGTCCTGTTTATATAAAGAAAATGCTTACTTCCGCGATTTCCGTTCATCTTTCGCAATTCTTCGTCCTTGCTGTATTTCTCACTCAGTTTTGTAATCGAATTCCAAAATCCTTCATCTGAAAAATCAAAAGTTTCAGAGTGAAACGGACTCGTAAATAAATTCAGCATTTCATGAAATAATGCCGAAAAATATCGAATCTCGTTTTCAGTATCGTCTTTCCTTAAAATTTCAAGTTCATATAATTTCTCGTTGAAAAATTCAGGATCATTTATATTTTCTTTTTTAGCTAATTCAAAATAAGGCACATAAAAATCATCTGGCACTTTCTTAATACAACCAAAATCGATAGCGATCAAATTCCCTGCTTTATCCACTAAAAAGTTACCGGGATGAGGATCTGCATGCACTTCTTTTAACCCATGCATCTGGAACATGTAAAAATCCCACAAGGCCTGTCCTACCTTATTTGCCTTTTCCTGATCTTTATTTGATTTGGCAAAGTCACTTAGATGCTGGCCATCCATCCAATCCATCGTAATAATTCGCTCGCTGGATAGTTCTTCGTAATACTGCGGAAACTTAAGATTTGGAATATGAGCACAAGCTTGTGAAATCTCCTTACTCTGCTTTACTTCCAAAATATAATCTGTTTCTTCTAACAGCTTTCCTTCTACTTCTTTAAAGTATTTCTCGGAATCTTTCCCCTGAAGATTAAACATTCTGGTTGCGATTGGTTTTACCATCGCTAAGTCTGAACTTATACTATCGGCCACCCCAGGATATTGGATTTTCACAGCAAGTTTTTTCCCATTTTTTGTTGCCCGGTGTACCTGCCCAATACTTGCAGCATTAACAGATTGCGAAGTAAATTCGTCGTATAATTCTTCAGGGTAATTTCCGTTATATTTCTTGAAGGTTTTTCTTACTAAGGGAGCAGATAGTGGTGGTACGCTAAATTGTGCCAAACTAAATTTCTCTACATAAGCGCTTGGCAGCAAACTTTTTTCCATCGAAAGCATTTGTGCCACCTTAAGCGCACTACCCTTTAAGCTTTTTAAGCCATCATAAATATCGCTCGCATTATCGCGATCTAGATCGTCACGAGTAAGCTCTTTGTTGAAGGCTTTTTTACTATAATACTTTAAATAATTCCCACCAATTTTTGCTCCGGTTTGTACCAATTTGCTGGTACGACCAATTTTACCTGTAGGTATTTTATCTATAGATTTCATTTAATTTTTCCTTTAATGCCTTTCGGCCTTTTCATAGCAATTTTTTGAAAAGCTTATTTAGCCATTCTTTCTTTGTATAGAAATTTTCCGAAATCTACCACACGTTCTAATGGTGTGTTATCAAAAACATCGAAAACCGTATTTACAGATTTCTCGATAGCCACATCTGTACTTTCAAATTGTGCAGAGTTGTCGTCCATCCAAAATTTCATTAAGAACAATAACTGTATCCAGGCTGCTTCAGAAAACACTTCATCTGGCTGCTGTAGGAACTTCAGTGTTTTATCCTTATTTCCTTCCTCTATTAATCCTTTAGCAAAAGATTTTACGTTTTTACGCAATCCCTTAAGTTGCTCCAGGTTTTTAATTGGTTTTGGATCTTTTTTCAGTGTAAATAAAACATAACTTCTATTCGCGGTAAGCACTTCAAAAAAAGTATAATAGAAAGTCAGCATTTTTTCACGATTAGTGAAGTTTGGATACTCCGGACTTTTCTCGATAACATTTTTGGCATTTAGATAGAACTTTTCCCAAATTCCTTTTTCTAAGCCTTCAAAACTTCCGTAGAAATTATAAAACTCTTCTTCACCGATCTTGTTCTCTTTACAGAATTTATAAACCGTCTTTGGAGCATGCTCATTTTCCAGCACATAATCCATGTAAAGGCTTATTAATTTATCTGAATCTAATTTCTTTTTTGCTGTGGTTGTTTTCTTTGTCATCGCCATAATTTCTTTTTCTCTTGTTCAAATATAGTAATTGTTTAACCTAAAACTTAATTAGTTAAACAAAATATTTGTTAAAAATAATTTCTCTCCAGATTGAAGTTCAAATAATTATCTTCTTCCGCCATTTACATTCGCAAGTCTTATGCCAAGTTGGCAGCAAACCTCTAATGGTATTTTTTTTGGTTACTAGAAACTGAATTTGATAATAAAAACTAAAAATATATGGCAACTGGAAAGATTAATGTATCTGTAGATAACATTTTCCCGCTGATAAAGAAATTTCTTTACAGCGACCACGAAATTTTCCTAAGAGAGTTAATTTCTAATGCTACCGATGCAACTTTAAAATTAAAGCACCTTACTAATATTGGTGAGACTGATGTTGAATATGGTAATCCTGTGATCGACATTAAAGTGGATAAAGAAAATAAGAAAATCCACGTGATCGATCAGGGTATTGGGATGACCAAAGAAGAAGTTGAAAAGTACATTAACGAAGTAGCTTTTTCTGGTGCAGAAGAATTCCTTGAAAAATATAAAGATTCTGCCAAAGACAGCGGAATTATTGGTCATTTTGGGCTTGGTTTTTATTCTGCTTTCATGGTAGCCCATAAAGTTGAAATTATTACCAAATCTTACAAAGATGAACCTGCTGCACATTGGACGTGTTCTGGTACAACCGAGTTTACTTTAGAAGGTTCTGATAAACAAGAACGCGGAACGGAGATTATCCTTCACGTAAATGAGGATGACGAAGAGTTCTTAGAAGAAAATAGAATCGAAGAGCTATTGGTGAAGTATAATAAGTTTATGCCAATCCCAATTCGCTTTGGAACTAAAGAAGAAACTATTCCGCTTCCAGATGATGCACCTGAAGATGCAAAGCCAGAAACCAAAACGGTAGACAACATTATTAACAATCCAGATCCTGCTTGGACAAAGCAGCCTACAGATCTGGAAGATCAGGATTACAAAGATTTTTACCGTGAATTGTATCCAATGCAATTCGAGGAACCTTTATTCCACATTCACTTAAATGTAGATTATCCATTTAATCTTACCGGGATTCTTTATTTCCCAAAGATGTCTCAGGATATGAATATCCAACGTGATAAAATTCAGCTTTATCAAAACCAGGTTTTTGTAACCGATAATGTTGAAGGTATTGTTCCTGAATTTTTAACGATGTTGCGCGGAGTTATAGATTCTCCGGATATTCCATTGAACGTTTCTCGTTCTTATCTTCAGGCAGACGGTGCGGTGAAGAAGATTTCAAGCTATATTACCAGAAAAGTTGCTGATAAATTAAAGTCACTTTTCAATAATAGTCGTGAAGATTTTGAAGCGAAATGGAACGATATTAAGGTAGTTATCGAATATGGTATGCTTATTGAAGATAAGTTTTATGATAAAGCACAGAAGTTTGCTTTATACCCAACCATCGATAACGAATACTATACTTTTGAAGAGTTAAAAGAAGCTATCAAAGGAAACCAAACCGATAAAGATGGTAACCTGGTTGTACTTTATGCTTCGAACCAGAATGAGCAACATAGCTATATTCAGGCAGCGAAAGAGAAAGGATACAAAGTATTGCTATTAGATTCGCCTATTATTTCTCACTTGCTACAAAAATTAGAATCTTCAGAAGAAAAGATCACTTTTACCAGAGTAGATTCAGATCATGTAGATAATTTAATCAAAACAGATGAGGAGAAGATCTCTAAATTATCTGATGATGAGAAAGAGAAATTAAAAGGAGATTTCGAAAAAGTAGTACCAAAAGAAAATTATACCATTCAAATGGAAGCGATGGATAGTACTGCTGCTCCACTTATGATCACTCAGCCAGAGTTTATGCGTAGAATGAAAGAAATGCAGCAAACCGGCGGTGGTGGAATGTTTGGAATGGGTAATATGCCAGAGATGTACAATCTTGTGGTAAACACCAATCACCCGTTATCTTCTGAAATTTTAAGTGCAGACGAGGAAACTCAGCAACGTTTAATTAAGCAATCATTAGACCTTGCCAGACTTTCACAAAACCTGCTTAAAGGTGAAGAACTAACTGCTTTTATTAAGCGAAGTTTCGACATGGTGAAATAGAAATTTCATATCATTAGTTTATATTAAAGCGCTGTTTCAATTTTGAAGCAGCGCTTTTTTTATTGGCACCCCCAAAGGATATAATCCCCACAGGCTTGCCTCGAAATTAAAATTTGTTTAACGAATGCCTTGAGAGCTTGCCCCGAGATAGTTTACTTTATACTGAAAGTTTTACAGCAAAATTGCTACTAAGCTAAAAATCAAAACAATGAAAAAACTACTTCTATTTTCTACAATCTTAGTTCTAATTGCCTGTAGGAACAATTCTGAAACTACCACTTCAGAAGAAAAAATAATGACAGAAGCCGATGGCGGAATTGGTGATGGTGCTTCTTCTCCCTCAATGCAATTCCCCATTGCTATTGAAAATGCACATAAAAAGGATGAATTTTTAAAGCATAAATCCGTACAATTTGATATCGCTTTGATCTTTGGCGGTAACGAACGTCTAAATGCCAAGATCACCACTTTAACGAATTCAGGAAAAATTAAAATTGAGAAGAAAGACAGTTCTTCTTTAGTTTTTGATGGCGATAAAGCCTGGATTGCCCCTGCAGCTAAAAATTATGAAGGAGCAAGATTCGACATGTTTACCTGGCAATATTTTTTTTCCCTACCATTTAAACTTACCGATAATGGCACAAATTGGGAAATGCCAAAACAGCGAATTATGGATAATAATAAGGTAAATTCGGCTAAATTGACCTTTGGAGAAAATGTAGGAGATGCACCAGACGACTGGTACGTAATCTATCAGGCAGAAGATAAAAAACTAGCTGCTGCGGCATATATTGTAACATTAAACAGAGAAGTTAGCACTGCGGAAGCAAATCCACATGCCATAAATTATCATAACTATGAAACCGTCGACGGAGTTCCATTCGCTACAAAATGGACCTTTCATAACTGGTCTCAGGAAAATGGAATCGAAAATGAAATTGGCGAAGCTAGAATCTCAAATATCAAGTTTGTAGATCCTGAAGATGATTTTTTTAAAGCACCCGAAAACGCAGAGGAAGTTAAAAAGTAAAGCTTCAATTTAGCTATTAGGTGAGTTTGGAAATTAAAAAAATCCCCAAACTGGAATCAGCAATTTTACAGGGCAATAGGAATAATATTTCTATAAACTACTCTGTAAAATTGTTGTACATCGTAAGGTTTTACGATTATATCATTCATACCGGCACTATGAATTTCTTCTCTAATTTCTTCTACCTCAACGGCAGTAAGCGCTACAATTGGAATCTCCTCGTTGAATTTTCTAATTTGCTGAGTAGCTTCCATACCCGTGATTCCCGGCATATTCACATCCATTAGTACCAGATCAAAAGCAGTATTCTTCACTTTTTCTACCGCTTCATGACCATCTTGGGCAATTTCACAAACAAAGCTTTTCTGCTCTAAAATACGCTTGGTCACCACCTGGTTTATTCGGTTATCATCAACGATTAAGATTCGGTTTTGCAATTTTGAATCCAAATCATCTGCAAGATCGACCTGTAAATCTTCAATTTTGGACACTGGAACGTCTGCTTTATTCAAGTCCTTTTTAAACTTGATTGTATAACTAAAACAAGATCCTTTATTTTCTTCACTTTCCAGATGAATATCTGAACCAAATAATTTAAGCATCTTTTTCACAATTGGAAGACCCAATCCTGTTCCCTGGTAATTATAGTTAGTAGGCTTCAGCTGCGAAAACTCTTCAAAGATCTCCTTTTGTTTACTTAAAGGGATTCCTATTCCATCATCTTTCACTTCAAATTTAATAGCTAAAAATTCTTCGGAATCTTCAACAATTTCATCTTCTACATTAACTTTTATCCAAATATTACCACGTTCTGTAAACTTAAGTGCATTCCCCACCAGGTTTACCATGATCTGAGATAAACGTACTGAGTCTCCCATTAAAAATGAAGGGATATTTTCGTCAATTTCAAGATGAATGGTATTTTTATTCTGAATTCTGGTAAACTCAAGCGTCTGCATAATACTTTGCAGCAATTCTCTAAAATTGAAAGAAATACATTCTAGTTGTACTTCTTTAGATTCCATTTTATTGATCTGGAGCACGTCATTGATCAAGGCCAGTAAATAATCTGCCGAGAATTTTAATGATTTTAGATCTTTTTGATGATCTTTTAATCCCTTATCTTCTAATAGCAATGAGGTTAATCCAATTACACCGTATAAGGGTGTTCTTAATTCATGACTTACCGTAGAGAAAAACTGTGTTTTAAGATTTGAAAGTCGCTCGGTTTCTTCTTTGGACTTTCGTAATTCTGTATTCTTTTCCTGTAATTCTGCAATTAGTGTTTTTCGCGATCTATTTATTCTATTTAAAAAGATAAGAATGATAAATAATACGATCGCTGCAACGATTAAAAGAATTAGTTTCTCATTAGATTTAGCGATTATCTGCTCCTGGTAAACTTTTTCCTGTTTTGCTAATTCTAAATTTTTCTGATATTCACTAACATCAAATCTGGCATTTGCCGACTGGATCTGTGCAGTTTTACTATGCTCAAAAATTTCAGATTCATATTCATTTTGAGTTTTTAAGGCCTGGTAAGCTTCTTTAAACTCTCCATTTCTAAAAAGCATTTCGGCATACCATTTATAGGTTTCAGCTCCTTCGTAAGCAAGGCTATCTTTATTTACAATTCTGGTAGACCTTTCGAAATAAGCTTTAGCAGAATCGATTTGGTTGGTTTCTGTAAAATATCTTCCGTAGAGCATATCTAATTCGGCATCCAGATATTCAAAATTCTGACTTTTAAGAACAGTTTTTGCGTTGTCTAAATATTCCTTGGCTTTATCTGGCTGGTTTTTATCCAGGTATGTCCACGCAATATTGATATTTGGTGCTATTAATTCTTCCTGATTATTTAATTTGGTTGCGAGATCTATTACTCGTTTATAATAAGAAATTCCCTTAAGATAATTGTCTTTAGTTTCAGAATAGATATTCCCCATATTATTGTACGCCCACATAATAAGCGTATCGTTTTTTGTGGAATTTGCATATTCTAAAGCCCGCTCGTAATGCGATTTTGCACGTAGAGTATCTCTTAATTCTTCATAAGCGACTCCCAAATTGTTGTGCCCATGATATAAATAATAATCGCTACCAAGAGAATCTGCTAAATGAATAAGATCCATAGAAGATTGAATCCCTTCATGATAATTATAATCTACAAAAAAATCTATGGAATGATTAAGCAAATCTTCTAAACTATCCTTTTCAACCTCTTTATTCTGAGCGGTTAGAGGCAGAATAAAGAAAATTATAAAGAGTGAAGTAAGCAGTAGTTTTCGTATCAAGACCAAAGGAAATAGTTAGCGACATCCAGCGCGGAAAATTACTCTATTTAAGATAATTACACAAAAAAATGTGCTAAACTAGCTAAATTAGTTTTAAAAGTATTCTTATTAAACTTAATAAAGCTATCTTCCTTAAAAATTAGTACTATGAAATATCCCTGGCATCTCTATTTAATGGGAATTATGTATGTAATTGCCGGTATTAATCATTTTATCAAACCAAAAATGTATGTGAAGATCATGCCGCCTTACATCCCGGCTCATCTTAACATGGTTTACTTAAGCGGTATCGCAGAGATCGTTTTAGGAATTGCTGTTTGTTTTGCCATGACTAAAAATTATGCGATTTACGGACTTATCGCCATGTTGCTTGTTTTTTTCACCGTTCATTTTTATATGCTTTCTTCTCCTGAAGCCGGAGCCGGAATACCAAAATGGATATTGATCCTTCGTATTCCGTTGCAATTTTTATTAATTTGGTGGGCATGGTTTTATTTAAAGTATTAATATGACTGAAGAAATAGAACTTCCAAAAGCGAATTTAATTTATGATTCGCAATTTCTCGATGCTGATTTTTCTCAAAAACTCTTCAAAGAACTTTACACCCAAACCAATTGGATACAGGAACCTATCAAAATCTTTGGTAAAGAAATGATGCAACCACGATTAACGCATCTTTTTGGAGAGAAATCTTATTCCTATTCCAACATAAAAATGGATCCTGAGCCGTTTCCTGAAATGCTTCAGCAATTAAAAAATAAACTCGAAAACTTTACAAAATCGACATTCAATGTTTGTCTTGCTAACTTGTATCGAGACGGGCAGGATAGCATGGGCTGGCATAGCGATGATGAAAAAGAATTGGGCAAAAATCCAACAATTGCATCGATAAGTTTAGGTGGTGAGCGTATGTTTCACCTTCAGCATAAAACAAAAAAGGAGCTAAAACAAAAACTTGTCTTAACTCCCGGTAGTTTATTAATTATGGCCGGAGAAACCCAACATTTTTGGAAACATCAGCTTCCTAAAACTAAAAAAAAGGTTGCTCCAAGGATTAATCTTACCTTTAGGCAGATTATCGATTAATTATAAATATCGTTAAGCACTTTCGCTAAACGAATACCTCCTTTTTGTAATTGTTGTCTTACCGTAGGAAACCACTCGTACATATATTTATAACCAAGGTCGTTATCGTCTTCAACAGATTTGTATAATTTTTCAGCAAGATTTCGGCTTTCATAAACCCAGTCTAACAAATCACCTTCCTGAATAGCTTTTACCTGGTATTTGCTTAACTGGTCTCTATTCTCAGCAAGTTCAGTATAACTCATTTGATAAGAATCGATCATTTTGCTATCCCAAACACTGTGTATATTGGTCTTTTTTCCAAACCACTCTACATCTACTCTATTTCCACCAAGATCGGCTGCATGACCAACATGAAAAGGTTGGTGAAGATCTCCCACAAAATGAACCAGCATTTTAAGATAGAATTGCTTATCCTCTCTACTTGCATTCTTATCCTTTAAAACCTCAATACATTTTCTAATGCCCATCACCAGGTCACCGTCTTCACTGGCCGTTTCTGGATCGTATTCGGTTGCATTTGGATCTAAATTCACATAATGCCAGGGGCTGTATTTTCTATAAGCAGGATCACTTTTAATATCGTCTCCATGATTGGCTACAAATGCCAAACTATGCCCATCTAACAATTTCTCGATAGCTTTTTGTGCTTTTCTAGACAGGTGTACCTGCGCAATTTCGCCAGTAGTTCTGTGTCCTGTTTTACCCCAATCTGCATCATTTGCAAATGAAAACTGACTAATAAATACGGCTACAAATAGGATTAATAATTTCTTCATTCCAGATAAATTTTAGCGCAAATATAACCAAGCTTAAGTAATTTAAATGTTAAACATCGATTCTGTTAATTTTTAATTCAATATATTTATGATATCAATTTAATATCAATTAAAAATACTATATCATGACACAGGAAAAATCTTCATCGCCATCGAATGGCTATTTTATGTTATTTGTCTTCATTGTTCTATTCTTCGGAAGTATTTTCGGGTTAATCGCATTTAAAATGGCCTGGTTCATTTTAGGTATTCTTATTGCTCTTTTTCTGGCTCCCGGTTTTTTACTGGTTAATCCCAACGAATCCAGAGTACTTCTATTATTTGGGGATTACCGCGGAACCGTTAAGAAAAACGGACTTTTTTGGACAAATCCTTTTTACACCAAAAAGAAAATCTCACTACGTGCCAGAAACTTTGATAGTGAGCGCTTAAAAGTGAATGACAAGCTGGGGAATCCTGTAATGATCAGCACTATTTTAGTATGGCGTGTTCGCGACACCTACAAAGCTTCTTTTGATGTTGATAATTTTGAAAACTTCGTAGTAGTACAAACAGATGCTGCGGTTAGAAAATTAGCCAGTTTGTATCCTTACGATAATTTTGCAGATGAAGGTTTAGATGAAGATATTACGCTACGAAGTAGCATGAACGAAGTAAGTGATGCTTTAGAAAAAGAGTTGGAAGAACGCCTAGAAATTGCTGGGATCGAAGTATTAGAATCAAGAATTGGTTACTTAGCTTACGCCAATGAAATTGCCAGTGCGATGCTGAAAAGACAGCAAGCTACCGCTATTGTTGCCGCTCGCCATAAAATCGTAGAAGGTGCGGTAAGTATGGTAGAAATGGCTTTGGATGAATTAGGCAAAAAAGAGATCGTTCATTTAGATGAAGAACGCCGTGCGGCAATGGTAAGCAACCTGATGGTAATTTTGTGTGGTGATAAAGATGCATCGCCGGTAGTGAACGCAGGAACACTAAACCATTAAAAATGCGCGTATTTAAGGAAGAACAGCGATTCAATCAATGGTGGCTTATTGTAATTTGCATACTTGCAGGGATTGGGATTCTACTAAATTTGGCGAGGCTTCTGGATCTTTCGGGAGAAATTTCAACAGGTAAGTTATTGGGATCTAGCCTAGGATTAATTGTATGCGTTGGAATCTTTTTTGTAAAAATGCATACTAAAATCGACAAATCTGGGATAAAGGTTTGGTTTAGTCCGTTTGGGTTTACAAAAAAATACTATCACTGGGAAGATCTAGAAAATGCTCATACCAGAAAATACCGCCCGATTAGTGAATTTGGAGGCTGGGGAATTCGGGTTTTCAGAAAACACAAAGCCTATAATATAAAAGGCGATAAAGGCATTCAGTTAAAAACAAAAAAAGGCAAATTCTTTTTAATTGGAACACAGCAAACCTATAACGCAGATCGCGTAATTAATCGCTACTTTAAAAATTCAGAAGAATGAAAAAAATACTATTCATATTATCGATTTTCAGCATTAATTTTTGCTTTGCTCAATTTCAGGAAAAAGAAATAGAAGTTAATAAATATGTTCACGGCACGCTATCCATTCCTTCCGAAGAAACCGAAACTGCAGCGCTAATTATTGCGGGTTCTGGCCCCACTAATCGAGATGGCAGCAATCCGATGCTGCCTAATCATAGTCTGGAAATGCTGGCGCATGGTTTAGCTGAAAATAATATCGCGAGCTTTAGATACGATAAGAGAATATTTAGATTACAAGAGCTAAAATTAACTGAAGCCGACCTTACTTTTGATGATTTTATTGAAGATGCCATTACCGGGATACATTATTTAAAAGACTCACTGAAATATAAAAAGATAGTAGTGATTGGGCATAGCCAGGGTTCTTTGGTGGGAATGATCGCAGCACAAGATAGTGCTTCCGGATTTGTTTCGCTTGCGGGACCTTCAGAAAAAATGAGTACTAAGATCATTGAACAGGTAAGCAATCAATCTAAGGCTTTTGGCGACACCACAAGGGTTCACTTTCAGGAACTCCAGGAAAAAGACACGATCACAAAAGTTAATCCTTTTCTTATGGCCATTTTTAGACCTTCGGTTCAGCAATTTTTAAAATCGTGGGATAAATATGAACCTAAAGAAGAACTTAAGAAACTTGATATTCCCATCTTAATTGTAAACGGAACAAAGGATGCACAGGTAAATGCTAAAGATGCTGAAGACTTAAAAAGTGTGGTAAGTGATGCCGAATTATTACTTTTGGAAAACATGAACCATATTTTAAAATCTGAAGGCGAAACCAGGAAAAATGAAGATGAAGAATTAGTTTTGCATCCAAAATTGATTCCTGCGCTAACAAAATTTATTCAGGAATTATAGAATATGGGTAAGAAAAAGGCATTTGCATTACGGGTAGATGAAGACATGCTAAAAGCTGTTGAAAAATGGGCCTCAGATGAATTTCGAAGTACCAATGGGCAGATCGAGTGGATGCTAAGCAAATGTTTAAAAGAAGCGAATAGACATCCTAAAAATAAAAACAAAGAAAACTAATGAAGTATAAAATTGTCTTTTCAGACATCGACGGTACTCTTTTAAATAAAGAAAGAGAACTTTCCCCACTTACTATAAAAACGATCAAAGAAGTAAAAGAACAGGTTCCTGTAGTTTTAATTTCAGCCAGAATGCCAGATGCCATGCATCATTTGCAGGAACAACTTGATATTAGAGAATTACCAATAATCGCTTACAATGGCGGATTGGTGTTGGTAAACGACAAAGCAATTAGTTCGGTCGTAATTCCGCTGGATACTCTTAAAAGCATCTATGATTTTAATACTGAAAACGATCTAAATGTTCATTTAAGTTTATATCATCATGACGAATGGTATGTACCGCAAACCGATTTTTGGGCAGAACGAGAAGAAAACAACACTAAAGTAGCACCACAAATAAAAGTAAATGCTGAAGTGATCGAAAAATGGACTTCAGAAAATAAAGGTCCGCACAAAATAATGGCGATGGGTGACGAGGATAAAATCGATAAAATAAGTGAGTTTTTATCAAAAAACTACAGGGAAGATTTGCACTTTTATCGTTCCAACAAAAACTACCTGGAGATCGCCAATAAAAAGATCTCTAAATTCTCTGCCATCGAATATTTATTAGAAAATCATTTTAAAATTTCTACGGAAGACACGATAGCATTTGGTGATAATTATAATGATGTAGAAATGGTTGGCGGTGTAGGCATGGGTGTTGCAGTGTCTAACGCTCGCCAGGAAGTAAAAGATGTAGCTACCACCATTACCGGGCATGGTAAAGAAGATGGTGTAGCACAAAGTCTGCATAAAATATTTTCTCTATAACCTACATTTTTAATAGATTAAATACACTTCGCATAGGCTTTTTAAAGAATACCTTTTATTTTGAAATATCCCGATCCCGATACTTATTGGGATCGGGATTTATATAATCTTGATTATCGAATAGAACTTAAAATTAGGAAGGTAGAATATAATTTGTATTTTGCCTGCAAATCTTATTTTCATGGAAGATATGCCGGTTTTCACTAACGATGCAGTTGTTTTAGGATTGCTAATGATCTCGCTTGGTTTTGTTTTTTATACCTCGTCGATCAAAACTGGCTTTTGGGCCAAATTCTATAAAATTGTTCCTGGTGTATTAATGTGTTATTTAATCCCGGCGATTTTAAATTCTGCCGGACTTATAGATTCATCTGTTTCCAATTTATATTTTGTAGCCAGCCGATATTTATTACCTGCTTCATTAGTTTTAATGACCTTAAGTATCGACCTGAAAGCGATATTTAACCTGGGACCAAAAGCCCTTATCATGTTCTTCGCTGCAACGATCGGGATTATCATTGGTGGACCAATCGCGATTTTATTGATCTCTATCGTATCTCCCGATACTGTTGGAGGTGCAGGATTCGATGCTACCTGGCGTGGTCTATCTACACTTGCCGGTAGTTGGATTGGTGGTGGTGCTAATCAAGCAGCGATGTTAGAGATCTATCAATATAATCCTGAAAAATATGGAGGGATGGTTTTAGTAGATATTGTCGTAGCTAATCTTTGGATGGCGATCGTTCTTTTGGGTGTTGGAAAAAGTGATCGCATTGATAGATGGCTTCAGGCAGATAACTCGGCCATAACTGAATTAAAAGATAAAGTTTCAGCATATGCCGAAAGTGTAAAACGTATCCCAAGTTTACCCGATTTCATTATTATTCTTGCTTTAGCATTTGGTGCAGTGAGAATTGCACATTTTGGAGCCGATGAAATTTCAAGCTTCCTGGTAAGCACTTTTGATGTTTTTCAGGATAAGAAAAGTTCGTTGGCCTCTTTTTCTTCTGAATTTTTCTGGATGATCACCATTGCTACGGCTATTGGTATTATTCTTTCATTCACTAAATTCAAAAAATACGAAGGTGCGGGAGCCAGTAAAGTAGGGAGTATTTTCATTTATGTACTGGTAGCCACCATAGGAATGAAAATGGATCTAGGTGCCGTTTTCGATAATCCGGGATTAATAGCAATTGGCCTTGTTTGGATGGCGATTCACGTGATAATTTTACTGGTAACCGCTAAATTGATAAAAGCGCCATATTTTTTCCTTGCCGTTGGAAGCCAGGCCAATGTGGGTGGAGCTGCATCTGCTCCTGTTGTGGCAGCCGCGTTTCACCCGTCACTAGCTACTGTTGGTGTTCTTTTGGCGGTATTTGGATACGTTGTGGGAACATACGGAGCGATTTTGTGTACCATCCTTATGCAATTAGCTTCAGGAAGCTAGAAAACTAAAATTAAAATTCAGAAAAAATTTTCAGCATCATCAAGTATCAGGAAAGAAGGAATTCAAATTTTAACCCGCCAATAATAGTTATAAAATAGAAAAATATAAGATATTTGCCCTGCTTAAAAACCAATACGATACAATGAAAAAACTTAGCTTACTTTTACTTACAGTTCTTAGCATAATTGCCTGCTCTCAAAAAGAAACCAACTTAAAAGTTTCTGGGAATATAAAAGGACTTAAAAAAGGTACGCTTTACCTCCAAATGATCGAAGATACATCTTTAGTAAATATAGATTCTGTTACAATTAATGGAGATTCTAATTTTTTATTGGAGGCCAATATCGATAGCCCGCAAATGATGTATCTATATCTAAACAAGATCGATAATTCTGAATTTGATGATCGTCTTGATTTCTTTGCAGATCAGGGAGAGGTTAAAATAAATACTTCCTTAGAAAAATTTGAAACCGATGCTAAGATCACCGGTTCTAAAAACCAGGAAAAATTGATGGAATATCGTAAAATGATGAGTCGTTTTAACGATAGTAACCTTGATATTATCAAAGAAAATTTTGAAGCTCAAAAAGCTGAAGATGAAGAAAAGCTTATAGAACTAGATAATCGCTACGATCGTCTTCTTAAAAGGAAATACCTTTACACGGTAAACTTTGCTCTTAACAATAAAGACTTAGAATTAGCTCCTTATTTGGCTTTATCTGAAGTTTTTGACGCGAACATAAAGTATCTTGATACCATCTACGGTTCGTTAGAAAAGAACGTACAAAAATCGAAATACGGTAAGCAACTTAAAGAATTTCTAAAAGAACGTCGCGAAGAAGAGAAATTAGAGGAGAAAATTGAAGCTGAAAATGAAGAAGCGAATTCTTAATTCCTGAAAATATAAAATTCCAAGCCGCTTTTTAGCGGCTTTTTTTATTCCTAAATTCAAGAAAATCGATACTAAGCTTTAAGAGAACCTTAGTATAGCTTGCAGGTCCTTTTCTTTAACTTTGAGAAAAAGGCTTATATGATTGCAAAACCCAATCCCAAAGAAAAGTATGATTTAATATGTATTGGTGGCGGAATAATGAGTGCAACTTTAGCACTTATGACCAAAATCATCGATCCCGATGCCAATATTATAATTTTTGAACGTTTAAAAGATGTCGCACAGGAAAGTACTGAAGCCTGGAATAATTCGGGTACCGGTCATTCTGCATTTTGCGAGCTAAATTATACACCACAGCAGGAAGATGGCAGCATCGATATTTCTAAAGCCAAAGAAATCTTTCAGCAATACGAACAATCCAAGCAATTCTGGTCGTATTTACTAGAAAAAGATATGCTGAAAAAGCCCAAAAGCTTTATTCATTCTTTACCGCATCATAGTTGGGTTACCGGGCAAGACAATGTTGATTTTCTAAAAAAAAGACATGATGAAATGACCAAAAGCTTCATGTTCGAGGAAATGAAATTTTCTGATAAACCTGAAGATCTTAAGGAATGGTTTCCGTTGATCATGAAAGATCGAAACCCATCTGAGCCTATGGCGGGAACAAGAATGGAATTGGGAACGGGAGTTAATTTTGGAAATCTAACCGAGCAATTTTTTAAAATTCTAAAAGAAGAATTTAATGTCCCTATTCTTTTAGATCATGAAGTATTGGATATAGATCCCGATGGAAAAGATGACTGGTTAGTTGAAGTAAAATATAATAAAACAGGCTATAAAACTTATTACGATAGTGAACACGTTTTTATAGGGGCCGGTGGTGGCGCGCTTCCCTTACTCCAAAAAGTAGATATCGAAGAAAAAGAAGGTTATGGCGGATTCCCGGTAAGTGGCCAATGGCTATTTTGTAAAAACCAGGAAGTCATCGAGAAACACCACGCAAAAGTTTACAGCAAAGCCGGACCAGATGCACCACCAATGTCTACACCGCACTTAGATAGTCGTTTCATTAATGGAAAAAAGCAATTGCTATTTGGTCCTTTTGCAGGTTTTAGCACTAAATTTTTAAAAGAGGGTTCTTTACTAGATCTACCAAAATCGATAAAATTAGACAACATTCCGTCGATGTGGGGTGTTTTCTGGCATAAC
Source organism: Zunongwangia sp. SCSIO 43204 (assembly GCF_019904275.1). Lineage (GTDB taxonomy): Bacteria > Bacteroidota > Bacteroidia > Flavobacteriales > Flavobacteriaceae > Zunongwangia > Zunongwangia mangrovi. The sequence continues at coordinate 2,183,795 of NZ_CP063204.1, read as the reverse complement.
ATTCCGCTTACAAAATATTTGCTAGAGCAAATTAAAATGGATCATGAAGATCGAATGAATGAGCTTAGAACTTTTGTAAAGGATGCCAAATCGAACGAATGGGAATTAAAGGTTGCAGGCCAACGTGTACAGATCATTAAAAAAGATGAAGAACAGGGTGGCACGCTAGAATTTGGGACAGATGTTGTGCATTCTAAAGATGGTAAGATCACAGCGCTTTTAGGTGCTTCTCCAGGAGCTTCAACCGCAGTACATATTATGATCGATGTCCTAAAAATTGCTTTTCCAGAGAAACTAAAAGAAGAAACGGTAAAAGCCAAATTAGATGAAATGATCCCATTTTGGAACCGGAAAATTTCAGAAGAAAATAAAGAGGAATTTAGAGAAATTCAGAAAAAGACATCCAAATTATTAGAGCTGGATGTATTGCATTAATTAATTAGATGTGAGATTTTAGATTTTAGATTCTAGACTTAGAATTTCAAGTAATACATGTGTAAAGTATATAAAAACAAAAAACTCCTTAGAAAAATCTAAGGAGTTTTTTTTTGAGCCGATGGAGGGACTCGAACCCACGACCTGCTGATTACAAATCAGCTGCTCTAGCCAGCTGAGCTACATCGGCATTACTCTTAAATTAAAGAGCGTTTACTTTTTCAATAAGTTTTTCAGCTTTAGCTTCTAGTTCTTTTTCTACTTCTTTAAAATGCTGAGATTTATTCTCTACATCCTTTTGATTAATCTTTACGATTAGCTCGTCAAAATCTGCAATAGCTTCATCAACTATGACTTCTGTTTTTGCTTTATCCTCTTCTGGATTCGCTTCCTGATGAATGTATGCTGCTTCGATGATGTCACCAAACACATTATTCACATCTCTCTTCAATAATCTTTTACTTGCCATAGCTTATAATTTCGGCTGCAAATTTAAATCATTTTCTGAATATAAAAACACTTTTTCAGAAAAATTTTTTGGCACCTAATGATTTTTAATCTCCTTTATAAGAAACGTAGTTTCTAGGGGTTTCATATAGCGTTACTTCCAGATCTAAATTTGCTCGAAGTTTATCGCGTAATTTATTCCAAATCACTACGGCAATATTTTCTGCAGTTGGATTTAAGCTTTTAAATTCTTCAACCTCAACATTCAGATTTTTATGATCAAAAGGTGTTTCAACTTCAGTATAAATTAGATCCTTTAGTCGTTTAAGATCCATTACAAAACCGGTTTCTGGATCTATCTCTCCCGTTACCGCTACAATAAGCTCGTAATTATGTCCATGAAAATTTGGGTTACTGCATTTTCCAAAGATTTCGAAATTCTTCTCGTCGCTCCACTCCTTTTTAAAAAGTCGGTGTGCGGCGTTAAAATGAGCTTTTCTATGTACGGTTAACCTCATTACGAAATATGATTATAATATTTATCGAATATGATCTTAAACCACTCGGTATACACATCTGGATTCACTTTCATATCTTCTTTCACATCTTCTAAACTCACCCATTTCCAGGCATTTACTTCGTCTGGGTTTGGATTTGGATCTTCATCGTAGTGCCCCACTAAAATGTGGTCGAATTCATGTTCTGTTAGCCCGTTTTGGAATGGTGCTTTGTAAATAAAAGAAATAGTGTCCTTAAGTTCTGTTGTAAATCCCATTTCTTCCATCAACCGGCGTTTGCCTGCCTGGATATTCGATTCTCCTTCGCGTTGATGGCTACAGCAGGTATTGGTCCAAAGTCCCGGTGTATGATATTTGGTAAGCGCACGCTGTTGCAACATAAGCTCCCCATTTCTATTGAATACAAAAACCGAAAATGCACGATGTAGCAAAGCTTTTTCGTGCGCTTCAATCTTTTCCATTAAGCCGATCTGCTCGTCTTTTTCGTTCACTAATATTACCTGATCTGTTCCCATCATAAAATTTAGAGCTCCAAATGTACAAAATCGTACTTATCTTAAAAATCTGTGTTTTTGCGGCCAAAATTCAATATTAGTCAATCGGCTTTAAATAGAACGCACAACGCATGTTTAAAATTCCTTAAAATAATAGTATTTTTGCGCCTCAAATATCGGTAGATGAAAACTTTTCAGAAAGAATTACGACGTAGAAGAACATTTGGTATCATTTCTCACCCAGATGCTGGTAAGACAACATTAACTGAAAAGCTCCTTCTTTTTGGAGGTGCGATTCAGGAAGCGGGTGCAGTAAAATCGAATAAGATCAAAAAAGGAGCGACCAGTGACTTTATGGAGATCGAGCGCCAGCGTGGGATTTCTGTAGCAACTTCGGTTTTGGCATTCGAATATAAAGACATTAAAATTAATATTCTGGATACGCCTGGTCACAAGGATTTTGCTGAAGATACGTTTAGAACCTTAACGGCTGTTGACAGTGTGATCGTGGTGATCGATGTCGCAAAAGGGGTCGAGGAGCAAACTGAAAAACTGGTTGAAGTTTGCCGAATGCGAAATATCCCTATGATCGTTTTTATTAACAAACTGGATCGTGAAGGTAAAGATGCATTCGAGCTTTTAGATGAAATTGAACAAAAATTAAATCTAACGGTAACTCCGCTTTCTTATCCTATTGGGATGGGATACGACTTTAAGGGAATCTACAATATTTGGGAAAAGAACGTAAACCTTTTTACGGGTGATCCAAGAAAAGACATCGAGGATACTATCGAAATTTCAGATCTTAGTTCATCTGAGTTAGATGATCTAATCGGGACGGAATCTGCAGATGAACTGCGCGATGAGTTGGAACTTGCGCAAGGTGTTTATCCGGAATTTGAAAACAAAGCTTACCTGGAAGGTCGTTTACAACCCGTATTTTTTGGTTCGGCTTTAAATAATTTTGGTGTTCGTGAATTGCTAGATTGTTTTATTGATATTGCGCCGCCACCAAGACCAAAAGAAAGTGATATTCGAGTAGTTGAGCCTGCTGAAGATAAATTTACCGGATTTGTATTTAAGATTCATGCCAATATGGATCCTAAGCACCGTGATAGATTGGCTTTTGTTAAGATCGTTTCTGGGAAATTTGAAAGAAATAAGAACTATTTGCATGTTCGCCATGGTAAAAACCTGAAATTCTCTAGCCCAAATGCGTTTTTTGCTGAAAAGAAAGAGATTGTAGATACTTCTTACGCCGGTGATATTGTGGGACTTCATGACACCGGAAACTTTAAAATTGGTGATACACTTACTGAAGGTGAAACTTTAAATTACCGCGGAATCCCAAGTTTCTCTCCAGAACACTTTAGATATATCAACAATGCCGATCCTATGAAATCTAAGCAATTAGAAAAAGGTGTCGACCAGTTAATGGATGAAGGTGTTGCACAGCTTTTTGTACTGGAATTTAATGGACGTAAAGTTATTGGAACCGTAGGAGCGCTTCAGTTTGAAGTAATCCAGTATCGATTAGAGCACGAATACGGTGCGAAATGTACCTACGAAAATCTGAATGTTTTTAAAGCAACCTGGGTAGAAGCTGAAGATGAAAAAAGCGAAGAATTTAAAGATTTTAAACGTGTAAAAGCGAAATTCTTAGCTAAAGATAAACAAGGACAATTGGTATTTTTAGCCGATTCTCAATTCTCTTTACAGATGACTCAGCAAAAATATCCTTCAATCAAATTTCATTTTACTTCGGAATTTTAAGCATCACTGATGCTTTTTTTCCCTTCGGGATTATGCTTAATTAAATTGATTGTCCGGTATTTGTAATAATTGTGATTTTGTCATTCCGGACTTGATCCGGAATCTCATACAGATTTTGAAAAACAGTACTTTAAGGATGAGAACCTGAACCAAGTTCAGGGTGACTTCAGCTCTTATATGTATTATGAATATTCAAAAAAATTAAATTGAAATATTCACGAAACTTAGCCTTAAACGATCAAGAATAGCTGTTTATTTACTATATTTTCGGCATAAAGCTGAATTATGGAAAGTATCGACAAGTTTGTCGCAGATTTTGCCTCTGCCGTTTGGGGATTGCCATTGGTTATCTTGCTTATTGGCGGTGGAATATTTTTACTGATTTACTCTAAATTTCTTCCGTTTCGATATTTAGGTCATTCTATCGATCTTTTAAAAGGTAAGTATGACGATCCTAACGATCCGGGTGAAATTAATCACTTTCAGGCTTTAGCTACGGCTTTAAGTAGTACGGTGGGAATGGGAAACATTGCCGGTGTTGCTGTCGCCATTGCAGTAGGTGGCCCGGGTGCTGTTTTTTGGCTTTGGGTGAGCGCCGTTGTAGGAATGGCAACCAAATTTTTCACCAATACACTGGCAGTCATGTACCGTGGTAAAGATTCTGAAGGAAAAATTCAGGGTGGTGTGATGTATTTTATTGTAGAAGGTCTGGGCCGAAAATGGAAGTTTCTGGGCATCTTTTTTAGTGTGGCCGGTCTTATTGGTGCACTGCCTATTTTCAATGTAAATCAGCTTACCAAAGCGATCAATTCAATACTTTTAGAACCAAACGGAATCGCTACTGGAAACGTTTCTAATTTTTCCATTGGTGTTATTCTTACGATCATTACCTCCATCGTGGTTCTAGGTGGTTTATATCGAATTAGCCGAACGGTTTCTAAACTTGTTCCGGCGATGGTAGTGCTTTACTTCTTTTCAGTTTTAGCGATTCTATTTATCAATTTTGAACAACTTCCGCAGTATATTTCTCTAATTTTCACAGATGCTTTTGCTGCAAATAATTATCAAGGAGATCCTCTTTTTGGCGGCTTGTTAGGCGGATTGATTCTACTTGGGATACGTCGCGGCGCATTTTCTAACGAAGCGGGTATTGGTACTGCAACTATGGCTCACGGTGCTAGTAAAACCTCTCAGCCTATTCGTGAAGGACTGGTAGCAATGCTTGGGCCAGCAATAGATACATTGGTGGTTTGTACATTAACTGCACTTACAATTTTGGTTACGGGCGTCTGGCAAACCAGTGAAGCTAGCGGTGTTGCTTTAACCGCTAAAGCATTTGGTGATTCTATCCCGGTTTTTGGACCTTATCTTCTACTAATTTGTATCGCTGCTTTTAGTATTTCTTCTTTGTTTTCATATTCTTACTACGGAACCAAATGTCTTTCATTCCTAATTGGAGCAAAACATAAGCATTGGTACAACTATTTTTACATTATTAGTATTATGCTTGGCGCCACTACAGAGCAAAGTATTATCCTGAATCTTATTGATGGTTTCTTTGCATTAATGGCGATTCCTACCATGATCTCCACATTGATACTTGCGCCTAGAGTTATGAAACAGGCAAAGTTATATTTTAGCCAGTATAAGTGATTTTGAAGAAATCTTTCTTAAACGAAATAATCCGAAAAATTGAAGAATTGAGAGAACAAACTATACTCTCAAATCTCATTTTATTTTTAGCTGGAACAGCATTCATGCTTATCTCAGTTACGTCCATAGTAGTGATATTTAACTTTCATTGGAGTTTGGAGAATATAAGTGCTATACTCTTATGTTCATTACTTTGCGGACTTACTTCGTTACTATTAGGAGTGATAACTTTAGCCTTTTCAAGAAAACCTTTCCATTATCTACTAGTAATGCCTGTTATTTTCATATACTTTATGATTGGTGGTTTTTCTTCTAAATATATCAGAAATGATCTATTACCATCAGATCATGGTAGCTATATTGGTTTCACAACAAGGGCAACAGACCAAAAAGAACTAAGTCTGGAGAATATTACAGATGAACGAGGATCGAAAACAATTATAGTTGAAGAATTTACGGATCCAAAGATCAAAGGCAGAGTGGTAAAATATCAAACAGATCGTTACAACACTCTAAAAGCCATGTATAAAGCAGAAAATAGCCTCGTAATGGAATCCAGCCATATGTATTGGCAAACTGCCGTGCTTGAGGGCTTTTTCTATCAAGAAAATTCTAATAACTGGAAAAATGGTTTTTATGGTTTTCTTAATATCTTGAATTTCATCATTCCCATATATCTTAGCCTATTTATTTTTGAAATGATACTTCTCTTGTTATCAAATTACAAACTTTCTATGCTAGATCTCATCTTCCATAGATCCAAGGAAGATCCTACAGAAATGAATAAAAATACAAAAGCCTCCAAATTTATCGAATCTGAAGGCTAATATTATATAATTTCAGGACATCCTTTAAGCTTGCCCTGTTGGACCAAAATTCATTGGAATTGGTGATTTTTCGTAATCTTTTATTTCACCGTGTTGTTTCTCAAATCGTTCTACATTATCCGCTAATGCTTTTAAAAAGCGTTTTGCGTGCTGCGGTGTAAGAATAATTCTGCTTTTCACCTTACTTTTGGGTTTCCCCGGCATAATATTCACAAAATCTACCACAAATTCTGAGATAGAATGATTTATTATGGCAAGATTAGAATAGGTTCCTTCAGCAACAGCTTCATCTAATTCAATATTAATCTGGCCTTGTTTCGGCTTCTTCTCTTCACTCATCTTTAAATGTTTTTTTCAATTATCGAGAGACTTAATTTCTTTTCAGAATAAATAATGGGTTAAAATATCGATTTTCAACAATTCCCGATCTAATTATTTCTTTAAAAATACAAAAAATCCCGTCGTTGAATTTATCAAGACGGGATTTTGCTATTTACCACGTATGTTCTTTATCTAGAACTTCGTTATTAGTTATAATTAACTTCCTGCTTTTTCTCTAGCATTTCGTCAAATTCTTCTTTAGAACCAACAATAATGCTATCGTATTTACGCATACCTGTACCTGCAGGGATTCTATGTCCTACAATTACATTTTCCTTAAGTCCTTCTAAAGAATCGATCTTACCGCTTACAGCAGCTTCGTTCAATACCTTAGTAGTTTCCTGGAAGGATGCAGCAGAGATAAATGACTTCGTTTGAAGTGATGCTCTTGTAATACCCTGAAGAACCGGAGTTGCAGTTGCTGCAACAACGTCTCTTGCTGAAGCCAGATTCTTATCTTCTCTTCTAAGCTGAGAATTTTCGTCTCTTAGCTCTCTTAGAGAAACGATTTGTCCTGGTTTTAGGTTTTCTGAATCTCCAGCATCTTCAATTACTTTCATTCCAAAGATCTTATCGTTTTCTTCGATAAAGTCTGATTTATGAACTAATTGATTTTCTAAGAAAATAGTATCTCCTGGATCAACGATTCTTACTTTACGCATCATCTGGCGCACAACAACCTCAAAGTGCTTATCGTTAATCTTCACCCCTTGTAGTCGATATACTTCCTGTACTTCATTTACAAGATACTGCTGTACTGCGTTCGGCCCTTTAATGTTAAGGATATCTTCTGGAGTAATAGATCCATCAGAAAGTGGCATACCGGCACGAACATAATCATTTTCCTGAACTAAGATTTGGTTAGAAAGTTTAACTAAGTACTTCTTCACCTCTCCTAATTTAGACTCAACGATAATTTCACGGTTACCACGTTTAATCTTACCAAACGAAACAACACCATCAATTTCTGAAACTACAGCTGGATTAGATGGGTTACGTGCTTCGAAAAGCTCGGTCACCCTTGGAAGACCACCGGTAATATCACCCGCTTTAGATGATTTACGAGGAATCTTCACTAAAATCTTACCAACTCCAATTTTCTCAGCGTTATCTACCATAAGGTGAGCACCTACTGGTAAGTTATAAGAGCGAATTACTTCGTCTTTCTTACCTAGAATATGCAAGGTTGGGATAAGTTTTTTGTTACGAGATTCAGAAATTACTTTTTCCTGGAATCCTGTTTGCTCATCGATCTCTACCTGATAAGTAACACCTTGTTCTACGTTTTCGTACTTGATCTTACCAGCAAATTCAGAAATGATCACACCGTTATATGGATCCCACTGACATACTGTAGTACCTTTTTCGATCTCTACTCCGTTTTCGATAAAGATTTCGGAACCATAAGGAATGTTATTCGTACTTAGAACAACGCCTGTTTTCTTGTCCTTAACCTTAATCTCTGCGGTACGAGAAATTACGATATCAGAAGTACTACCATCTGGAGCTTCTCCTTTAACAACTTTAAGATCATCGATTTCAGCGATACCATCAAACTTAGTGATAAGTTTGTTTTCTTCTGAAATGTTTCCTGCAATACCTCCAACGTGGAAGGTACGTAGCGTAAGCTGTGTACCAGGCTCACCAATAGACTGAGCAGCTACAACACCTACAGCTTCACCTCTTTGAACAAGTTTATTTGTGGCAAGGTTACGACCGTAACAGTTAACACAAATACCTTTCTTCGCTTCACAGGTAAGTGGTGAACGCACCTCTACACTTTCGATTGGTGCTTTTTCAATCATTTCAACGATTTCCTCGGTGATCTCTGCTCCAGCTTCAACGATCAATTCATCTGAAGTTGGGTTATAAACATCATTTAAAGAAATACGTCCTAATATTCTTTCTCCAAGAGATTCTACGATCTCTTCGTTCTTTTTAAGTGGTCTAACTTCTACACCTCTTAATGTTCCACAGTCTTCTTCATTCACGATCACATCCTGAGAAACATCTACCAAACGACGAGTTAAGTAACCAGCATCGGCAGTTTTAAGTGCCGTATCCGCAAGACCTTTACGAGCACCGTGAGTAGAGATAAAGTATTCAAGAATCGAAAGACCTTCCTTAAAGTTAGAAAGAATCGGGTTTTCGATAATTTCACCTCCACCAGAGTTAGATTTCTTAGGTTTTGCCATAAGACCACGCATACCAGTAAGCTGACGAATCTGCTCTTTAGATCCACGAGCTCCAGAATCAAGCATCATGAATACCGAGTTAAATCCTTGCTTATCTTCACGAATTCGCTTCATCGCTAATTCAGTAAGACCGGCATTTGTAGAAGTCCAGATATCAATAACCTGGTTATAACGTTCGTTATTGGTAATAAGCCCCATGTTATAGTTACCTATAATACCTTCTACCTGCTCGTTAGCTTCGTCGATCATTGTTTGTTTTTCAGCAGGGATAATAATATCACCTAAACTGAAAGACAATCCACCACGGAAAGCGAATCCATATCCAAGAGATTTAATCTTATCAAGGAATTCTGAAGTTTCAGGAACACTTGTTAACTTAAGGATCTTACCAATAATTTCACGAAGAGATTTTTTAGTAAGTACCTCGTTAATATAACCAGCTACTTCTGGTACAGTCTCGTTAAATAGAACTCTACCTACTGTAGATTCTATAATTTGGTAAACTAACTCTCCTTCTTCGTTATAATCTTTTGCTCTAATTTTAATAGGAGCGTTAAGATCTACTCTCTTCTGGTTGTAAGCAATTACAACTTCTTCAGCAGAATAGAAAGTTAATCCTTCTCCTAAAACAGGTTCTTCTTCTGTAGATCTTTTAAGTTTGGTCATATAATAAAGACCAAGAACCATATCCTGAGAAGGTACCGTAATAGGAGAACCATTAGCAGGGTTAAGGATATTGTGAGAAGCTAACATTAATAACTGTGCTTCTAAAATAGCCTCTGGCCCAAGCGGTAAATGCACCGCCATTTGATCCCCATCAAAATCGGCGTTAAATGCCGTACATGCTAATGGGTGTAATTGTATCGCTTTACCCTCGATAAGTTTAGGCTGGAATGCCTGGATACCAAGACGGTGAAGCGTAGGAGCACGGTTTAGCAATACAGGATGTCCTTTAAGAACATTTTCTAAGATATCCCATACCACAGGCTCTTTCTTATCTATAATCTTTTTCGCAGATTTTACTGTTTTTACAATACCTCTTTCAATTAATTTTCTAATTACGAAAGGCTTGTAAAGTTCTGCCGCCATATTCTTTGGAAGACCACACTCAAACATTTTAAGTTCTGGCCCCACAACGATTACTGAACGTGCTGAATAATCCACACGCTTACCAAGTAAGTTTTGACGAAAACGTCCTTGCTTACCTTTTAATGAATCTGAAAGAGATTTAAGCGGACGGTTAGAATCAGTTTTTACTGCTGAAGACTTTCTTGTGTTATCGAATAATGAATCTACAGATTCCTGAAGCATACGTTTTTCGTTACGTAAAATTACTTCTGGAGCTTTAATTTCCATTAAACGCTTAAGACGGTTGTTACGAATAATCACCCTTCTATAAAGATCGTTAAGATCTGAAGTTGCGAAACGACCACCATCTAGAGGTACAAGAGGTCTTAATTCTGGTGGAATTACCGGGATAACCTTCATGATCATCCATTCTGGTAAATTCTCACGGTTTTTATTTGCATCACGAAGTGCTTCTACAACTTGAAGACGTTTTAATGCTTCAGTTTTACGTTGTTTAGAAGTTTCGTTATTTGCCTTATGTCTTAATTCGTAAGAAAGTTCATTAAGATCTATTCTTTTTAGAATTTCGATAAGACATTCAGCTCCCATTTTAGCGATAAACTTATTTGGGTCGCTGTCTTCTAAATATAAATTTTCCTGAGGAAGTTCATCTAAGATATTAAGATATTCTTCTTCAGTTAAGAAATCCATTTTCTTTAGAGGATCTCCATTCTCATTTTTGGCATTACCAGGCTGGATCACTACGTATCTCTCGTAGTAAATGATCATATCTAATTTCTTAGAAGGAAGACCTAGTAAATACCCTATTTTATTTGGTAAAGAACGGAAATACCAGATATGAGCTACAGGAACTACCAAATTGATGTGCCCAACACGGTCTCTACGAACTTTCTTTTCTGTTACTTCTACACCACAACGGTCACACACGATCCCTTTGTAACGTATTCTTTTATATTTTCCGCAGGCACATTCGTAATCCTTAACAGGACCAAAAATACGCTCACAGAACAATCCGTCACGCTCTGGTTTGTGCGTACGATAATTGATAGTTTCCGGTTTAAGAACTTCACCGCGAGATTCTGCGAGGATAGACTCAGGAGAAGCTAAACCGATAGAGATTTGATTAAATCTCTGTACTGTATTCTTATCATTATTTCTAGCCATAATAAATGCTGCTATCTAATTATTGTGAAAATACTGAAGATCGGAGCGACTTATAGCCGCTCCAAAAAACAGTGTTTTATTCTTCTAATTTTAAATCCAGTCCAAGACCTTTCAACTCATGCATTAATACATTGAAAGATTCTGGTAATCCTGGTTCTGGCATAGGCTCTCCTTTAACGATACTTTCGTACGTTTTAGCCCTTCCTATCACGTCATCAGATTTTACGGTTAAGATTTCTCTTAAGGTACTTGAAGCACCGTATGCCTCAAGAGCCCAAACCTCCATCTCACCAAAACGCTGACCTCCAAACTGAGCTTTACCACCAAGTGGTTGCTGAGTAATAAGAGAGTATGGCCCAATTGAACGAGCGTGCATTTTATCATCGATCATGTGACCTAATTTCAGCATATAAATTACACCTACTGTAGCTCTTTGATCAAAACGCTCACCAGTACCGCCATCAAATAGATAAGTGTGACCAAAACGCGGAATTCCTGCTTCGTCTGTTAATTCATTGATCTTGTCTAGTGAAGCTCCATCAAAAATCGGTGTTGCATACTTCTTACCTAATTTTTGACCTGCCCATCCAAGAACAGTTTCATAAATCTGACCAATGTTCATACGAGAAGGTACCCCAAGTGGATTCAATACAATATCAACTGGTGTTCCATCATCTAAGAATGGCATATCTTCCTGACGAACGATACGTGCAACAATACCTTTGTTACCGTGACGTCCTGCCATCTTATCACCTACTTTAAGTTTACGTTTCTTAGCGATATAAACTTTTGCAAGTTTTAAGATTCCCGATGGAAGCTCATCTCCTACTGAAATTGTAAATTTCTCTCTTCTTAAGTTACCCTGAAGATCGTTCTCTTTAATTTTATAGTTATGTAGAAGATCTGCTACAAGTGCATTTGTGTGATCATCTGTTGTCCAGGTTCCCTGAGTAAGGTGAGTATAGTCATCTACAGAGTTTAACATCTTTAATGTATACTTCTTACCTTTAGGTAATACCTCTTCTCCTAGATCGTTTTGTACACCCTGAGCTGTTTTTCCACCTACGATAGCAAATAATTTATCTACTAGTTGAGATTTAAGCACTGCAAATTTAGCTTCGTACTTTTTCTCTAAAACAGCAACATCTTCTTTATCCTGTGCTCTTTTACGCTTATCTTTAATTGCACGAGCAAATAACTTCTTGTTAATTACCACACCACTTAATGATGGTGAAGCTTTTAGCGAAGCATCTTTAACATCTCCTGCTTTATCACCAAAGATCGCTCTAAGAAGTTTTTCTTCTGGTGTAGGATCACTTTCTCCTTTAGGAGTGATCTTACCAATAAGAATATCTCCAGGCTTCACCTCAGCACCTACTCTAATCATACCATGTTCATCAAGATCCTTAGTAGCATCTTCAGAAACATTAGGAATATCGTTAGTAAGCTCTTCGTTACCTAATTTAGTATCACGAACCTCTAAAGAATATTCGTCAATATGTATAGAAGTAAAGATATCGTCTCTTACAACTTTTTCTGAAATTACAATCGCATCCTCAAAGTTATATCCTTTCCAAGGCATAAAGGCAACTTTCATATTACGTCCAAGCGCTAATTCACCTTTATCGGTTGCATAACCCTGACATAATACCTGACCTTTAGTTACTCTATCTCCTACGCTAACAATTGGCTTAAGGTTAATAGAAGTTCCCTGGTTGGTTTTACGGAATTTAATAAGATCGTAAGTTTTAGAATCAGAATCGAAACTTACCATTCTTTCTTCCTCGGTACGATCGTACTTGATTGTAATTTTTTGTGCGTCTACATACTCTACTTCACCTTCTCCTTCAGCATTAATTAATACACGAGAATCTGTAGCCACTTGTCTTTCCAATCCTGTTCCAACGATTGGAGAATCTGCTCTTAACAATGGAACTGCCTGACGCATCATGTTAGATCCCATCAATGCACGGTTCGCATCATCATGTTCTAAGAACGGAATTAATGATGCTGAAATTGATGAAATCTGGTTTGGTGCAACGTCGGTATAATGAACCTCTTTAGGATCTACAACCGGGAAGTCACCTTCCATACGAGCAATAACTTTTTCTGTATCGATGGTACCATCTTCTCCTAAAGGAATATTTGCCTGAGCAATTTTCTTTCCTTCCTCTTCCTCTGCGCTTAGATATATAGGCTCTTCAGAAATATTGATTTTACCTTCTTCTACAGTTCTATATGGAGTTTCGATGAAGCCCATTCCGTTTACCTTGGCATATACCGAAAGCGAAGAAATAAGACCAATGTTAGGACCCTCAGGAGTCTCAATAGGACATAATCTTCCGTAGTGAGTATAGTGAACGTCACGAACCTCGAAACCAGCACGCTCTCTGGAAAGACCACCAGGTCCTAATGCAGACAGACGACGCTTATGAGTAATCTCAGCTAATGGATTTGTTTGATCCATAAACTGAGAAAGCTGGTTGGTACCAAAGAATGAATTAATTACAGAAGACAATGTCTTTGCATTAATAAGATCAATAGGCGTAAACACCTCATTATCTCTAACGTTCATTCTTTCACGAATAGTACGAGCCATACGTGCAAGACCAACACCAAATTGCTGAGATAATTGCTCTCCTACAGTTCTAACACGACGGTTAGATAAGTGATCGATATCATCGATCTCTGCTTTAGAGTTAATTAACTCAATTAAATATTTTACAATGGTAATGATATCTTCTTTGGTAAGCACCTGCTTATCCATAGCAACATCAAGACCAAGTTTTTTGTTCATTCTATAACGACCAACTTCTCCTAAACTATAACGCTGATCTGAGAAGAATAACTTATCGATTATTCCTCGTGCAGTTTCCTCATCTGGCGGTTCAGCATTACGCAATTGACGATAAATATGCTCTACCGCCTCTTTTTCAGAGTTTGTTGGATCTTTTTGAAGTGTATTATGAATTATAGCATAATCACCAGTAGAATTATCTTCTTTATGAAGAAGAATTGTTTTAGTTCCCGTTTCGAGGATTTCTTCTATGTGATCCTTGTCTAACTCGGTATCACGATCTAAAACAATCTCATTACGCTCAATTGATACAACTTCTCCAGTATCTTCATCCACGAAATCTTCGTACCATGTGTTAAGAACACGAGCGGCCAATTTTCTACCTAATACTTTTTTAAGTCCTGTTTTTGAAACTTTAACTTCTTCTGCAAGATCAAAGATTTCAAGAATATCTTTATCGCGCTCAAATCCAATTGCGCGGAAAAGTGTAGTTACAGGTAATTTTTTCTTTCTATCGATATAAGCATACATCACGCTATTAATATCGGTAGCAAATTCTATCCATGATCCTTTAAATGGAATTACTCTGGCAGAATATAATTTTGTTCCATTTGCGTGGAAAGATTGTCCAAAGAATACTCCTGGAGAACGGTGAAGCTGCGAAACAACAACACGCTCTGCTCCGTTAATACAAAAAGTACCACTAGGAGTCATATAAGGAATAGTTCCTAAATAAACATCCTGAACGATGGTTTCAAAATCCTCATGCTCCGGATCCGTACAGTATAGTTTTAGCCTAGCTTTTAAAGGCACACTATAAGTAAGACCGCGCTCAATACACTCTTGAATAGAATATCTTGGTGGGTCTACAAAATAATCTAAAAATTCTAATACAAATTGGTTACGGGTATCCGTAATTGGGAAGTTTTCAAGGAAGGTATTATAAAGACCTTCATTTCCCCGCTCTTCTGATTTTGTTTCTAATTGAAAGAAATCCTGGAAAGATTTGATCTGGATATCCAAAAAGTCTGGATAATCAGGTCTGTTCTTTACAGAAGAGAAACTAAATCTTTCAGTTTGCTTTGCTAACATCAATGGACGGATTATAATTTATATAAAAAATGGTTGCGATAAAAGCCTAAGCCCCTATATACGCAAAAAGGGTTTAGACCTTCAGGAGCGTATCCTGAGGTCTAAACCTAAATAATATTGCTCTCGTCAAGCTTATTTAAGCTCAACCTCAGCTCCTGCTTCTTCTAATTGAGATTTTAAAGCTTCTGCTTCATCTTTAGCAACTCCTTCTTTAACTGGTTTTGGAGCACCATCAACTAATTCCTTAGCATCTTTAAGTCCAAGACCTGTTAATTCTTTTACTAGTTTTACTACAGCTAGCTTAGATCCTCCTGGAGCTTTAAGAATTACATCAAATTCAGTTTGCTCTTCAGCAGCGTCTTCAGCACCACCAGCAGCTCCACCAGCAACAGCTACAGCTGCAGCAGCAGGCTCAATACCATACTCTTCTTTTAAAATATCAGCTAACTCATTAACTTCTTTAACTGTTAAGTTAACTAATTGTTCTGCGAATTCTTTTAAATCTGCCATTTTCTATCGTTTTAAAATTTTTGTAAAAGTTATAATTATTAAAAAGTGCGTACTATACTAGTCCTCTTTTTCTGAAAGAGTTTTAAGGATACCTGCGAGTTTTCCACCACTAGATTTTAGTGCAGAAACAACATTCTTAGCAGGAGATTGAAGTAATCCAACAATATCCCCAATAACCTCTTCTTTAGATTTAATATTAGAAAGAGCATCTAGATACTCATCTCCAACATAGATTGCTTCATCAATAAAAGCACCTTTAAGAATAGGCTTTTCGTTTTTCTTTCTAAATTCTTTGATCACTTTAGCTGGCGCATTACCAGTTTCAGCAATCATTATAGAGGTGTTACCTTTTAAAGTACTAGGAAGATCTCCAAACTCTTTATCTGAAGCTTCCATCGCTTTAGTTAGTAACGTATTCTTAACTACCGCAAGTTTTACATTAGCTTTAAAACAAGCTCTACGTAAGTTAGAGGTTGTTCCGGCATCTAAACCTGAGATATCTGCAATATAGATAGTTGAAGTATCAGCTAACTGGGCAGTTAAATCTTCTATTACTTTTGATTTTTCTTCTCTTGTCATAATACCTTATTATTGCTCAGTAAACCTTTTTGTATCTATTGCTAGACCAGGCCCCATTGTACTGGACATGTGAATACTTTTAATGTATACACCTTTAGCTGCCTGAGGTTTTAGTTTTACAAGCGTAGTTAATAATTCTCTTGCGTTACCAGCGATTTTATCTGAATTAAAAGATACCTTACCAATACCTGCATGTACAATACCAGTTTTATCAACTTTAAAGTCTATTTTACCAGCTTTAACATCAGACACGGCTTTAGCGATATCCATAGTAACAGTACCAGTTTTAGGGTTTGGCATAAGACCTCTTGGTCCTAATACACGTCCTAATGGTCCTAATTTACCCATTACGCTAGGCATCGTGATAATTACATCTACATCTGTCCAACCACCTTTAATTTTATCTAGGTATTCGTCAAGACCAACATAATCTGCTCCTGCATTCTTAGCTTCTTCCTCCTTATCTGGAGTAACTAAGGCAAGAACCTTCACATCTTTACCAGTTCCATGAGGTAATGTAACAACTCCTCTAACCATTTGGTTAGCTTTACGAGGATCTACATTTAAACGAACCGCTAAATCCACTGAAGCATCAAAACTTTCGTTAGAAACTTCTTTGATCAAAGCAGAAGCTTCAGCAACCGTATAGACTTTACCCTTTTCGATTTTAGATTGAGCTTCTTTTTGTTTCTTAGTCAACTTTGCCATTTTCTAAATTCTTTTTGGATTAAAACGGTGCATCACCCTTTACTGTTATTCCCATAGAACGAGCTGTACCTGCTACCATTTTCATTGCAGATTCTACAGTAAATGCATTTAAATCCTGCATTTTATCTTCTGCAATTACTTTTACCTGGTCCCAAGATACACTTGCTACTTTCTTTCTGTTTGGTTCTCCTGAACCTTTTTTTGTTTTTGCTGCTTCCATTAGCTGTACGGCTGCAGGAGGAGTTTTGATAACAAAATCAAAAGACTTATCAGAATAAACAGTAATTGCTACTGGTAGCACTTTACCTTGTTTATCCTGAGTTCTACCATTGAATTGCTTACAGAATTCCATGATATTAACTCCGGCAGCACCCAAAGCAGGTCCAACTGGTGGTGAAGGGTTAGCAGCACCTCCGCGAACTTGTAGTTTTACAACTTTACTTACTTCTTTTGCCATTTTTTACATTTTTAGAAGATAGTTTATTAAAGTGGAAGCAAATAAAAAACTATCAAAAAATTTGTAACAATTATATTTTCTCAACTTGCATATAGCTAAGTTCTAATGGTGTTTTTCTACCAAAAATCTTAACCATAACTTCAAGCTTACGCTTTTCTTCATTAATCTTCTCAACAGTTCCATTGAAACCATTAAATGGACCATCGATCACCTTTATAGTTTCTCCCAATGTAAAAGGAATTGCTACATTATCAGTTTTCACAGCCAATTCGTCTACTTTACCAAGCATGCGATTAACTTCTGATTGTCTCAATGGAACAGGATCACCTCCTTTAGTTTCTCCTAAGAAACCAATTACTCCATTAATTCCTTTTATAATGTGTGGGATTTCACCTCCAAGGTTAGCCTGAACCATTATATATCCAGGAAAGTACACTCTTTCTTTATTGATCTTTTTCCCATTTCTAATTTGGATAACTTTCTCGGTTGGAACCAATACTTGATCAACCCAATCTTCCATACCCATATGGGAAATTTCACGCTCTATATAATCTTTTACTTTATTTTCCTGTCCACTTACGGCACGAACTACATACCATTTTTTATCCTTTACGTCTGCCATAACTAGATTACGATTTTACCCATTCAAAATATCCCTCTATAACATTGCTAAATAGCGTATCAACACCCCAAATAGCTAAAGAGAAAATGATAGAAAAAACTGCAACAAGAATTGTTAGCCTTTGAGCTTCAGGCCAACTTGTCCAGGTAACATGGTTTTTCAATTCGTTATAAGACTCTGATATATAATTCGCAATTCCTGCCATTCCTAAAAGTATTTGCACGGGTTGAGAGGCTCGAACTCCCGACACCTGGTTTTGGAGACCAGTGCTCTACCAACTGAGCTAAACCCGTATGATAAAAGAAGGTATCCTGCTCTTCACAGGATACCTTTTATATTCAAACTATAATTAGTCTAAAATTTCAGTTACCTGACCAGCACCAACAGTTCTACCACCTTCACGGATAGCGAAACGTAGACCAACATTCATTGCAATTGGCTGAATTAATTCAACAGTAATTGTAAGGTTATCACCTGGCATTACCATTTCTACACCTTCAGGAAGATTAATTGTTCCTGTTACATCAGTTGTACGTACGTAGAACTGAGGACGGTAGTTATTATGGAATGGAGTGTGACGCCCACCTTCTTCTTTCTTAAGGATATAAACCTCTGCCTTAAATTTAGCGTGAGGAGTTACAGATCCAGGCTTAGTGATTACCATACCTCTAGAGATCTGAGTTTTCTCGATACCTCTTAATAAAAGACCTACGTTATCACCAGCTTCACCTCTATCAAGAATCTTACGGAACATCTCAACCCCAGTAATAGTAGAAGTTAATTTACCAGCTCCCATACCAATGATCTCTACAGGATCTCCAGTATTAGCTACACCAGTTTCGATACGTCCAGTTGCAACAGTACCACGACCAGTAATAGAGAATACATCTTCGATAGGCATTAAGAAATCTTTATCCACATCACGTTGTGGTAATTCGATCCAGCTATCTACAGCTTCCATTAAATCTAAAACAGACTGAGTCCATTTATCATCACCTTCTAAAGCACCTAGAGCAGATCCAGAAATTACAGGACCATTATCTCCATCATACTCATAGAAAGAAAGAAGATCTCTTACTTCCATTTCTACTAGCTCAAGAAGCTCCTCATCATCTACAAGGTCAACTTTGTTTAAGAACACAACGATTCTTGGAATACCAACCTGACGACCAAGAAGGATGTGCTCACGAGTTTGTGGCATAGGACCATCAGTCGCAGCTACAACAAGGATAGCACCGTCCATCTGAGCAGCACCAGTTACCATGTTCTTTACGTAATCGGCGTGACCTGGACAGTCAACGTGAGCATAGTGACGGTTTGCAGTCGCGTACTCTACGTGAGAAGAGTTAATAGTAATACCTCTTTCTTTTTCCTCAGGAGCGTTATCGATTTGATCGAATGCACTAGCTTCAGAATATCCAGCATCAGCTAATACTTTAGTAATAGCTGCAGTTAAAGTAGTTTTTCCGTGATCCACGTGTCCAATCGTACCAATATTAAGGTGCGGTTTGGAACGATCATAAGTTTCCTTTGCCATAATTAATACTTATTTAATCTTAGTTATATATTAGTGTTCAATTTTATACTAAACCAGAGCCAACGACGAGAATTGAACTCGTGACCTCTTCCTTACCAAGGAAGCGCTCTACCCCTGAGCTACGTCGGCAAACATCGATAGCCTAACTATCGGATTGCTTTA
Source organism: Zunongwangia sp. SCSIO 43204 (assembly GCF_019904275.1). Taxonomy (GTDB): domain Bacteria; phylum Bacteroidota; class Bacteroidia; order Flavobacteriales; family Flavobacteriaceae; genus Zunongwangia; species Zunongwangia mangrovi. The sequence continues at coordinate 2,164,355 of NZ_CP063204.1, read as the reverse complement.
AACAACAAAAACCATAAGCCACGTCGCAGCTTACGGATATTATTGATCTCATTTAATAATTTTGCAGAGCGGGAGACCGGGTTCGAACCGGCGACATTCAGCTTGGAAGGCTGACGCTCTACCAACTGAGCTACTCCCGCATAAAAACAACAAAATGATTTTGTTGTTCTATTTTAAGTGGGGAGAGCAGGATTCGAACCTGCGAAGGTAAAAACCAACAGATTTACAGTCTGTCCTCGTTGGCCGCTTGAGTATCTCCCCTCAAAACTATTATACCATTATTTCATAGAACTACAACCCGAAGGCCAGCTTTATGATGGTATCAAAACGGCTGCAAATTAAAGTAATTTTACAGCACCATCCAAAGCTTTTTTCAAAAATTTTTTGAAAAATTTTTAGTTATTTAACTCTTAACAAGTTAGCAAAACTAAAGCTTTCAGATTCAAAATTTCAAGAGCCGATGGAGGGACTCGAACCCACGACCTGCTGATTACAAATCAGCTGCTCTAGCCAGCTGAGCTACATCGGCAAACTTACTTTTTACAATAAAAAAGTCCGCTATTTCTAACGGACTGCAAATGTATATAAATTATTTAGTTCTCAAAATATATTTTTGAGATTTTTTTTCTAAGCATATGCTTTCGACTTCTCTTTCCTTTTAATTAATTGACGCTGTAAAGAGTTAACACACTCATCTACACACTCTTCAAAGGTTTTACACGTTTTTTTAACCATAACATCCCCCCCGGGAATACTAAGTAAAATTTCTGTAATCTTATTTTCTTTATCACTGGTTTTTTGAACTTTCAAAAAAACGTCCGCATAAATAACCTTGCTGTAATAATTTTCAAGTTTATCCATTTTCTTCTGAATAAAATCAATCAGCTTCTTATCTGCGTTAAAGTTTACAGATTGCACGTTTACTTTCATAACATCAAAAATTTAATTAAACAAAAGGTTTAGCTAGTTCTTATTGTTACGAGGATGAGCGTTTTTATGAATATTTTTTAGCTCTGCTATACTATTATGGGTGTAAACCTGGGTTGCTGCAAGACTGGAATGCCCCAATAGCTCTTTTACCGCATTTAAGTTAGCTCCTTCATTCAATAAGTGCGTCGCGAAGGAATGTCTTAATATATGAGGACTTTTCTTTAACTTAACCGACGCCTTACTAAAATAGGTATTTATAATCCTATAAACAAAACTTTCACTCATTTTATCTCCCCTTGAAGATACGAATAAGTAAGAAAATCCTGAAGCCTTAGGTATAGCGCCACTTCGCTCATTTAAGTACAACTCAATCGTCTTCGTTACACTTATCAATAACGGAAGATATCTTTCTTTATTTCTTTTACCAAGGACTTTGATGGTAGCCTTTTTTAGATCAAGATCACTAAGCTTTAGATTAATTAGCTCTATGCGCCTTAAACCAGTAGAATAAAACAACTCTATGATAGCCTTATCTCTTAAACCTTCTAAACTACTTGTATCGATATTGCTTAACACCTCTAAAACTTCTTTTTCTGAAAAAGGAACCTGAACCTTCTTCGCCGTTTTTAAAGGCTTATGCTTCTGTAATGGTGAAATATCTATTTCCCCCATTTTTTGAGCAAAATGATAATATGATTTAAGAGATGATATCTTTCTATTTATCGTTCTATTAGAAACTCCATCTTCTGAAAGCGCAACAATCCAATTACGTACTTGGGAATAATTAACTTGCCTAAGGCTTGAACATTCAAATTCGGTAGTTAAGAAATCCTGAAAGGCAAGAAGATCTGCTTCATAAGCTTTAATTGTATGAAGAGAGTAGTTTTTCTCTAATTGAAGATAATCTTTAAACTGAAGTACAGACATAAAAAAACTGTTGACAAACAAAGTTATAAAACTTTATCTATCAACAGTTATATTTTTTACCAAAGAAGCAGGGCTTCTCTGAATATATTCGATCTTAAAAAAGAAAGGAAATACTAAATATCTTCCTGATCTCTAAGGTGCTGAATATACTGCGCTTTTTGCACTTGCGCCCTACGTTCTACAGACGGCTTTGTGAAATGCTGACGACTTCTTAGTTGACGCATTGTTCCTGTTTTATCGAATTTACGCTTAAAACGCTTAAGCGCTCTATCAATGTTCTCTCCGTCTTTTACTGGTATTATTAACATAGATCCACCTCCTTTCTTTGAAAATTAGGCTGCAAATATACTCCTTATTTCCTTACAACCAACTAATATTATACTTTATTCTAAACTTTTTTAAAAACTTCCTTTACCGGCGCTTTATATTCCTTTTTATCGATCACCATTTTGGCGATAATTTCTTAGAAACCATTTTCGCCAAAATACACTAGGATTTAAAAACTTCTTTGACCGGCGCTTTATATTCCTTTTTATCGATCACCATTTTGGCGATAATTTCTTAGAAACCATTTTCGCCAAAATGCACTAGGATTTAAAAACTTCTTTGACCGGCGCTTTATATTCCTTTTTATCGATTACCATTTTGGCGATAATTTCTTAGAAACCATTTTCGCCAAAATGCACTAGGATTTAAAAACTTCTTTGACCGGCGCTTTATATTCCTTTTTATCGATCACCATTTTGGCGATAATTTCTCGCAAAATTTCAGAGGTGCCGCCACCTATTGGGCCCAGTCGGCTGTCTCTAAACATCCTGGCAAGTGGGTAATCTTCCATATAACCGTACCCTCCTAACATTTGTAAACTTCCGTAGATCACCTCGTCAGCGATCTTTGTACTTAGAAGTTTCGACATACTGGCTTCCTTAACAGGATACTCACCTTTTCCAAGCTTATAAGCCGTAGCATAATTAAACTCTTTGATCACTGTCACTTCACTCATCATATCGGCAATTTTGTGTCGTAAGGCCTGGAACTCGTTTATTTTTTTACCAAAAGCCTCTCGCTCGCTCATATAGTTTATCGCAAAATCTAAGGCAAACTCGGCTCTCGCATGAGCATTCACTCCCATAATTAAACGCTCCATAGCGAAATGCTGCATAATATAAGAGAAACCTTTATTTTCTTCTCCTAATAGATTACTTGCCGGGATTTCTACATTGTCAAAAGCAATTTCTCCGGTATCTGAAGCACGCCATCCTAGCTTATTCAATTTAGAGGCTGACACTCCTTTAGCATTTCTATCTACAATAAAGATGCTCATCCCTTTACTCTTTAGCTCGGGACTGGTTTTCGCCGCTACTACCAGGTAATCTGCATACACTCCGTTGGTAATAAATGTTTTAGACCCATTTATTATATAAGTATCACCTTTTTTCTCTGCCGTGGTTCGCATTCCTGCAACATCAGATCCACCAAATGGTTCGCTAACACATAGCGCTCCAATCATTTCTCCATTAATACTTGGCGTTAGGTATTTTTCTTTCAGCGCTTCACTTGCTTCTATTTTCACATGTGTCATCGCTAAATAAGCATGAGCCCACATAGCCGCTGCAAAACCACCAGAGTTTATTTTTTGTAATTCTTCGAGAAATATTATGGTATAGAAAATATCAAGATTTAAGCCGCCATATTCTACTGGTTGATATAAGCCAAAATAGCCCATCTCGCCAAATTTCTCCCAAATAAAACGGTCTATTGTTCCCGTTTCTTCCCATTTGTCGATGTGCGGAACAACTTCCTTTTGTAAAAACTCTTTAAAACTCTCTCTGAATAGAGCATGCTCTTCAGTAAAATACATGGAATTCATTTAATCTTAATATTGTAAAAAATAGTCGATCTATTTCGATAAAAAATACCGCTAAATTAAATTCATTTTTAGATTTACCTTATAAAATGAACTTAAAATTAAGAATATAGTATTTTTTTACAATATATCAATTAAAACTTAAATATAATTGAATTCTATCAAATTTAGCTGTAGGAAAATCATCGATTTTTGATAAAACTTCAATTGAATCTATTCCTTCGTGCAGAGTTCTATAATTTATAACTGCTTTCGCCAATTCATAATTGAAATATGGTAGCTCAGAAAGTTCTAAAATACCGATTTCATTAATATTTTTTCGATCAAAATGGTCTGAGATAGGTTTTAGATGTTTTGAAAGCTCTTTGCGCACTTCATCCGAAAGTCCATAAACATCTTTTAGCTGAATTAAACTTCGATAACCACCAATACTCGATCTGTATCTTACAATTCGATTAGACAGCACCTCGCCTATTCCTTTTATTTTCTGAAGTTGTTCAGCAGAAACCGAATTAAGATCGAATTTTAAAATAGGTGCCGATTTTGTAGAATTTGAAGTATTATTTTTAGTAACCCATTCAGGAAATTTAAAATATGGTGACAACTGCAATAGTAAAGAATCTGAAACACCTGTTACAGTTTGAAAATCTGCAGCAGAATTAATCCATTTGCCAGAAGAACGAAATGCTAACAGGCGATCGATCTCATTTACCGTCATCCCCAGCCGATAAGCCTTGTAATCGGTAAGATAATTAGGGTTAAACGGGTAAATCGTATCCTTTTTAGAACTAGCCTTCTGTAAACTATCCAATTTATGCTGAAATTGTAAAATTTCAGCCTTAGTTTCTTCTGAAGTATTTTCTTCAGCAATAAAAAAAGGATAGCTAAAATAAAGAATCTGAAGAATAACGATAAATGCAATTAAAAAGAAAATCCCATTCCGTTCACTTTTATTGAAAACGAAATGGGATTTCCAGTATTTCATATGTCTATGTTTAGACTACACTTTTATTGCATAGTCGTCTTTGGCTTACCATCTTTTGTAAACAATTCGCCAGCCTTTAATTTTCTAAAGTACTCTCGAAGATCTTCTCTTACCTCTCCACTCATTATATAAAGACCAATAATGTTAGGGAAAGACATTGATAGAATCATCATATCAGAGAAATCTAACACAGCACCAAGGCTAATAGAAGCTCCAATTACAACAAATACTAAAAAGAATACTTTATAGATCAATTCAGATTTTGTACTCTTTCCAAAAAGGAAAGTCCATGCACGCATTCCGTAATACGACCATGAGATCATTGTAGAGAATGCGAATAAGAATACTGCTACAGAAAGTACATAAGGGAACCAATCGATAACACTTGCAAAAGCATCTGAGGTTAACTGCGTACCTCCAACACCTTCAACTTCGTGCATACCAGTAAAGATCAACACTAATGCAGTAAGTGTACAAACTACTACAGTATCGATAAATGGCTCTAATAAAGCTACGAAACCTTCAGAAGGTGGATTGTTTGTTTTTACCACACTGTGCGCGATCGCTGCTGAACCTACACCGGCTTCGTTAGAGAATGCCGCTCGTTGGAATCCAACAATCAATACCCCGATCACACCACCTTTTAATGCAGACGGACTAAATGCTCCATCCCAGATCGCGTTGAATGCGGGACCAATATTTTCGAAGTTCATACCAATAACCACAAAAGCACCTACGATATAAACTGCTGCCATTACAGGAACGATTTTACCCGTAACATTTGCAATACTATTAATACCACCAATAATTACAACTCCTACAAGAACAGCTAGAATGATACCAAACCAAAATCCGTTTCCTTCTAACATTGGGAATTGCCCTGAAAGGATTTCGAAAGATTGGTTAGCCTGGAACATGTTACCACCTCCAAAAGAAGCACCAACACCTAATATTGCAAAGAATCCTGCAAGAAAACGTCCAAAACTTTTCATGTTACGCTTCTCTAAACCGTAACGTAAATAGTTCATTGGGCCACCAAATACTCGACCTTCAGAATTTATATGTCTATATTTAACACCTAGTGTACATTCTACGAATTTTGAAGACATTCCCAGTAAACCAGCAACGATCATCCAAAAAGTAGCTCCTGCTCCACCAAGCGAAACTGCTACTGCCACACCAGCAATATTACCTAAACCAACGGTTGCAGAAACCGCAGTTGCTAATGCCTGGAAGTGTGTAATTGTACCCGGCGCATCAGGATCATCGTATTTTCCTCTTGCTAATTCAAAAGAATGCTTAAATCCTCTAATATTAATAAAGCCCATTCTTACCGTGAAAAACGCTGCTCCAAATACCAACCAAATTACGATAAACGGAATTGGATGTGATTGTGGATCACCATTAGGGTGCGTTAAGATCACAGGCTCATCATATTCTATTTGTGCTAAATAATGCGCACCGGTTTGGATAAGATCTTCAGAGTTTTGGTAATCAAAAATACTACCGCCTTCTTCAACAAGATATTTTAAATTACCTGATGCACCAGCATAAACAGGTGTATCACCATTATTACTGGAAGTCACAACAGCGATTTGATCGCCTTTTTCTACATGTGAACCTTCCTCGATTAACCAGTTCTTTAATACGAATTTATCCTGAACATCTGCACTCCAACCCGGAGTTTCAACATTTTTTACATCAGCATAAACAATAGGGTCGTAAATACCGATAGCGGCAAAAGGATCCCAAAAAAGAACAGCTGTTAATCCCTCAACAGCTGGTGTAAATGTTCCATTAAATTTTTCAGTAATTGCTTCAGCTTTCACTCTAGTTTCAACGGTAGCCGTATTACCATTACTATCCTGAACCAGTACCGTATAAGGTACACCTTCTGTAAGCCCCTCAGCTTTCGATGAACTAAGTGGGGTGTCTTGATCAGACCATTTATAAGTGTAAGGTGGGGTTCCTCCGGTTACTTCAACGTCTATAAATCCGTCGTTAATTTTATTTGTGGGGTTTCCGACTTTTGTTTTTACTTCTAGATCCTGTGCCTGAAGTAATGCCACAGGAAGCAGCAATAACATTGAAAGTAAGTACTTTCTCATATACAGATTAGTGTTTAATTTAGATTTGTTTTTTCCGCTCAGCAAGATGCTAAAAAATTAGGCTATTTCAAATTTTTGGCCGTTAAAATGTCAAGGTTTTGTTAATGAATCTTAACAAAATTATTAATTACCCCCCTAACTTTTAAAAGATTAGCGCTAAAGATCGAATACCGAAGTTCTTTTGGTATACACAAGATCTTTAAGTTTTAACCAAAAGGCAAGCGTCAAATAAACCGCAAAGCCAATTCCAAATGTGAAAAACGTAACGTAAATAAAGAATAACCTTACGCTTTTTGCCCGCATCCCTATTTTATCTGCAAGACGAGATGACACATAAAATCCATTACGTTCTAAATAGTATCGCAGATTGTAAAACTTTCTTTTCACATCGCAAATATAATTAATATTTCCCTTTTATAAACTTTGCTCCCAAAGCGCATTTTAAGCACCTGTTTACATCACAGTACGAACGTTTTAGTTGTAGAAGAGATTGAGAATGCATGGCATTTTTAAACAATTTGGGTTTTAATTGATAGAAATTCTTCACCACAGAATTTTTCTCTAAGCCAACTTCAGTAATTAAGTCGAGATACGATTCTTCTGCGATATGATTAGACTTTGCGAAAGCATACTGCAAGTGTACGATGGTATTAATTAACTCGAGTTTCCTGAAAAATAAAAAAGAGGAGCATAAAATAAGTCCTTAATTTTGAGATATCTAACTTCAAAATGTACTTACTATGCTCCAGGACAAAGTTATAGCAATTTATTGTTTGACCGACGATTTGCTAAAAGAAATGAATCACAAGGAACACAAGAACAGATTATTCACCGATGGGCAGGTCATTACCACCGCCTTGGTGTCTGCCCTCTATTTCCGGGGTAACCAATCTTTGACATTGGATTACATGCATAGCCATATTTTCGATCAGGTTATCAAAAAGAGTGGATTTACCAAACGCCTGCACAAGCTAAAGGAAACCTTAATGTTCATCCTTTTACGTATAGGCAGAGTCTTCAAATACCTATGTTGTGAAATGGAATACATCATTGATTCCTTCCCTGTCAAGGCTTGTCACAATATAAGGATTAATCGGTGCAAACTCTTCAGGGACGAGAAATACAGGGGCTATAATGCTTCCAAGCGGGAACATTTCTATGGTGTAAAGATCCAACTTGTCACCACTGCTGATGGTATCCCGGTAGAAATGTACCTGGTGGAAGGTGCCGAACACGACTCGCAGATACTAGGGAGGATGTATCACGACCTGCCCCCGGAAAGTTCTCTTTTTGGTGATAGTGGATATACCAACTATGAGATTGAAGATATGTTCCGAGAGGTCGAACAGGTTGACTTACAAATCAGTAGAAAATCAAATTCAAAACGAAAAGATATTCCTGCTGTGGCTTTTATTAAAGAACATATGAGGAAAAGGATAGAGACTACAATCAGTCAGATCAGTGCTTTGATGCCAAGGCACATAAACGCTGTAACGGCCAATGGGTTTCTCCTAAAATTGATCTTGTTTGTAATGGCATTTCAGGTCGATAAATGTATTTTAGAATAGGAAACTTGAGTTAATTATTAAAAGATCTATAAACGATTTTGAAAGCCGCTTTGGTTTTGGTTTATGATTACTGCGGAAGTTATAATGTGTTGTCCAGAATTCTGAAACCTCAGCAGAAAATATATCATAGATCTCATTTTTAGATTTTGCTTTAATGACTACCGAAAAGACTGAAGCCGATCGCGAAAAAACAGCAGCCAATTGCGCTAGCCTGATCGTAGGAAAATTATCTGGCCGCAACCTGAAGAAGACGGGTTTAGTTTCAATAGGTAATCCTAAACTGAACTTCTTCTGCATAAATTCATATTCATTTTTTAAAGATTTGAAATAGTTTTCTTCAACATCTTCATCTAGCAAACCAGCCTTGCCAAGTAATACCGCTTCCAATTGAAATCGATCATTCGATAATTTCCTAATGACTTCATAATCTATCGAATTGGCTAGCGATAAAAAGGAATCTCCGTTTTTGTTGAGTCCAAAATTTTTAGCCAGTAATTTAAACAAAGTCGCTTCCCAATCATTTTTACTTTGTTTCAGTAAATCAAAAATAAGTTTTGTCTTTTCTTCGAGACGTTCAAAATACAAACGCGTTAACCAGCTTTCAATATCAAAATTGTCAAAATTTGGAAAGTATTTTTCACAATTGATCCACTCATTTCCTTTCGAAAATAAATCGAGGTAATTTTGTTGAATTTCAGGATCAATTTTCCCTTTAAGTTCCAAAGACGGAATTATACTTTCATCTTTTCTGAAAATATCTGTATCGTGATCCCATACCACATGAAGAATTACATTATCGTAAGCCGAATCTGTTTCGTGATGGTGCGCATACCAATCTGAAGATTTTAGATGGATCTCAACATTCCCAGCCCAAAGCTGATCGCCAATTTTAATTTTTGAAGTGAAAAAATCTGGACCGCTATCAAGATTGTGCGTTCCCGGATGGTAAATGTGAAGCAATTCACCTGCTGCTGTCTTCAGCTCGGTTTTATCAAACTTCTGGAATTGCCATATATAATGTAAAAATTCTTCCCGCACCTTCTAAAGTTAAGGAAGAATCTTTTAAGATTTTAAAAATCAAGACTATAAAGTCGAAAATCCTTATTCCTGTGGTAATTTTTCAACAACATTCAGCATAAAATGTTCTACCCATAAACGGTACATCATACCACTAGGATGCAGATCGTCGTCTGCTATAAGGTCTGGATTATCTGCAGCTCTTCTAGAAATTGGGGTGATATTATAAAAACTAACATCAAATTCTTCAGCTACACGGCGAAAAACCTCGTTAAAAGCATCGATATCGCGACCAATTTCATCCTGATTGGCAGCACCAAAAGGCGTCACGCCATAATCTGGAATACTCACGGCAAAAACACCATCTTCCATCTTTTTAGAATGGTTTATTGCCTTTCTAAAAATCTCACGAAGTTCTTCTTCGTATTCTGTGATGGGTTTGTTTTGATATTGATTATTCACACCAATTAAAATCGAAACTATGTCGAAATCGCGCTGAACATTTAATTCAGAATTTATGCCGGCAATAAGATCGGCCGTAGTCCAACCGGTTCTGGCAATGATCTTAGGAGGCGCCATGGCATAGCCTCGATCACGCAATTCTTCCGTAAGTTGTACCGGCCAACGCTCAGATTCTTCAACACTCTCGCCAATCGTATACGAATCTCCAAGTGCGAGATAGCTATATTGTGCTTCTCCGTTGGTATTTTCTGAAGTTGTATCTTCTTCCTCTTCGGTTTCTGCAACCGACTTTGTTGCTACTGAACTGGTACTGCATCCCACCGCTAGAAAGGAAGCCAGAATTAAAAATTGCAGGTATTTCATCTTTTATTTTATGCTTTAAAAGTAACTAATTTCAACTAATACGGAAGCACAGATACCTAATTCTACACTCAAACATCATTAACTATCTATCTTGCTGAATAAAACAAACCGGAAATTTATACTGATTTTCATTTTCTTCTAAACCTGAAGGATTCGCACGCTCAAAAACTAAATACCCACTTTTCTGACTCCTAACTTCAAATTCAAGATTTCCTTCAAAATTCACCCAATTTCGCGTCATCCAGTCATCTGGATGCCTTAATATAAGTTTTAGCTAGTAAGTTTCCATTTTCGTCTAACAATTTTACCGGCGCATCAGCTTCAAAAAACCAGTATCCTTTTGCTTTACCAGAAAGTTGGAGCGGAGATTCGATCACCGCCCCTTCTTTTGGTGTATTTATTTGTATTAATTCTGAAATTTCTTCGGAAGTTTTTTCGGCTTCAACTGAAACTGCATTTTCTTCCGTAGAAATTATTCCCTTTTTCGAATGATTTTCGCTCCCTTCATTTTCTGAAGTTTTCTTACAAGAAAAAACCAAGTTCAAAATGGCCAAAATCAATACATATTTTTTTATATTCCGTATAAATTAATCGGATTCTCTAAATTTTGGATTAATAAAGATCTCGTTATTACGTAAGCGTTTCATATAGTTCTTAAGATCGCCTCGAATTTCAGAAGACATCACATAAAGTCCGATAATATTAGGGAACGACATTGCTAAGATCATCATATCAGAGAAACTAAGCACCGCACCAAGACTAACAGAAGCTCCTACGATCACAAATAACAAGAACATTATTTTATAAATCAGTTCAGACTTTTTACTTCTTCCAAAAAGATAGGTCCAGGAACGCATGCCGTAATACGACCAAGAAACCATCGTAGAAAATGCAAATAAGAAAACCGCAAAAGCCAATACAGCAGGAAACCAAGAGATCACACTACCAAAAGCATCTGCAGTAAGTTCTACACCGCCCATACTATCAACTTCGTGCATCCCGGTAAATATTAGCACTAAAGCGGTCATTGTACAAACCACCATGGTATCGATAAATGGTTCTACTAAAGATGTGAACCCATCTGCAATAGGATTTTTGGTTTTTGACGCACTATGCGCGATCGCCGCAGATCCCACACCGGCCTCACTAGAAAATGCTGCCCGTTGCAATCCAACAATTAAAACCCCTATAAAACCACCTTTCATCGCACTCGCTGAAAATGCCCCATCAACAATCGCGTGAAATGCATTTCCAATATTTTCGATATTGGTTCCAATTACCACAAAACAACCTAAAATATAAACCAGCGCCATAAACGGCACTACTTTACCGGTCACTTTCGCGATGCTGTTAATTCCGCCAATGATTACAATTCCAACCAAAACAGCGAAACCTAATCCAAACCAAAATCCGTTACCTTCTAAAAATGGAATCTGATCTGAAACAATTTTAAATGCCTGGTTTGATTGAATCATATTACCGCCGCCAAAAGAAGCGCCAACACCCAAAACAGCAAATAGAATAGCAAGTGCTTTACCAACACCTTTCATATTTCTTTTCTCTAAACCGTAGCGCAGGTAATTCATGGGGCCACCAAAAATTCGGCCCTCTTCATTTATATGTCTATACTTTACACCAAGTGTACATTCTACAAACTTTAAGGACATCGCGAAAAATCCTGCTATAAACATCCAAAAAGTAGCTCCCGCTCCTCCCAGAGAAATCGCCACAGCTACCCCGGCGATATTTCCTAAACCAACTGTTGCTGAAACTGCCGTGGTCATTGCTTCAAAATGTCTAATTCTTCCGGGAGCATCTGGATTATCAAATTTCCCTTTGGCCAAATCTATAGAGTGTGTAAAACCTCTTACGTTTATAAACCCAAGACGAAACGTAAAAAATATGCTGCCCAGGATCAACCAGATCACGATAAAAGGAATTGAGTTTTTGCGAACTTCACCATTTGGATGTAAAACAGGCTGAGGAGAATCGTAAGTGATCATTGCGACCTGATGTGCATTTTGCTCGATAACATCTTCTTTATCATTTGGATCAAAAATGGCAACGCTTTCATCGACGCTATGGTTTAAAGTTCCGTCTGAAGGAGCGTAAACAGGAATTTCTTCACTTCCTTTTTGTACAACAGCGATCTTTTCGCCTTCAGCAATCTTTTCTCCATCATCGATTAACCAGCTTTTAAGCGTATATTTTTGTTCGGTTTTTGCATCAAATTCGGGAATTAAAATTGGTCTTTCATCGGTATATACCACAGGATCATAAATCCCCAGTGGTTCGAATGGATCCCAGAATAAAATTCCTTCTAAAAAATCTACCGCTGGTTGTGCACGACTATTTACTTTCTCTGTCATCGAAGTTGCTTCGATCTTGAAAGTTTTCTCTACTTCTTTGTCATTGGCATCGGTTACCGTAACCTTATGCTCTAAACCTTCGATAAAACCAGTTGCTTTTTTGGCATCTAAAGGTGTTTCTTTTTGGCTCCACTTGTACTGATAAGGCGGTTTTCCTCCCTGCACTTTAACTACAGCTTCTGCATCATTGATCTCTTGAGACGGATTTGTAGTTGCTACTGAAACTTGAAAATCAGCATCATTTTGTGCTAATAATGTTGTTACAAAGCATTGAAATAAAAGACCAAATAAGTAATGTTTTTTCATAAATAATTAGGTTAAACTATTGTACTCTTAATTTTACTTTTAGCTTTATTTACTCGATAATCGAGATTAAATACTTCGAGGAATGCCTTAATACAAAGAAGATTTTTAAAAAAACCCTCACAGGCTCGCCCTTAGGTTGTCTACCAAGCTAAATGTGAATGATGTAGGGTAACAATTGCCAATTTTCTATAAAAAATCGTGTTGCTTCATCCAGTCGTCATTAAACATCTTACCTACGTACCTACTGCCATGATCGTGAAATAAAACGACCACCACATCATCCTTAGTAAAATGTTCCTTTAATTGTAATAATCCTTTAGCTGCTGCACCAGCCGAATTCCCTAAAAAGAAGCCTTCTTCCCTGGCTAGTTTACGCGTGTAGATCGCAGCATCTTTATCGGTTACTTTTGTAAATCCATCGATAACGCTAAAGTCTACGTTCTTGGGTAAAATATCTTCTCCAATACCCTCGGTTACATATGGATATATTTCATTTTCATCAAATTCGCCAGTTTCGTGATACTTTTTAAATACTGAACCATAAGTATCAATTCCCCAGATCTTGATATTTGGGTTTTGCTCTTTTAAATATTTCCCAACTCCAGAAATAGTTCCGCCTGTACCAACACCAACTACGAAATGTGTGACCTTACCATCTGTTTGTTTCCAGATCTCTGGCCCGGTACTTTCATAATGTGCTTTTGAATTCGCAAGATTATCATATTGATTTACATACCAGGAATTTGGAGTTTCATTGGCCATTCTCCTGGCAACCGAATAATAACTTTCTGGATCGTCTGGTGCTACATCGGTGGGACAAACTACTACTTCACTTCCAACCGCTTTAAGAATGTCCATTTTTTCTTTGCTCTGTTTATCAGACATTACACAAACCATTTTGTATCCTTTTACAATCGCAGCAAGCGCCAGCCCCATCCCGGTATTTCCGCTGGTTCCTTCAATTATGTTTCCGCCTGGTTTTATTAGTCCGTTCGCTTCAGCTTCTTCCAACATTTTTAAAGCCATACGATCTTTAACAGAATTACCCGGATTAAAAGTTTCGTATTTCGCCAGAACCAAGGCATCAATTTCAGCAGTGAGTTTGTTCATTTTCACCAAAGGGGTATTTCCAATGGTTTCTAAAATATTCTCAGCGTAGGTCATTCAATTTTTTTTGAATTCACAATGTAGGGAATCCAAAAGGATAATTCTGTTTAAGAAAAATTAAAACTTCGGCTTAAATTTTAGTAATTATTTAGATTTGTAATTCTGAAAATCGATATACTTTTGCGCAAAAAAATCATGAGGAATTTTATTGCACAACAAGTTATATTTCTTGGGATTACCACTTTATTATTTAATGTTTCCTGCCAGGATGAAAAGAAAGAAAATAAACAGGATGCACAAACTAAGTGGGAAGAGAAAAGCCCGAAGGAAAAGTGGGATTATACTGGCGTTTACCAGGTAACTTTACCATGCGTAGATTGCAGTGGAATCATCGTTAAACTTCATCTAAATGAAGATGGTTCTTATCGAATTGTAAAGAATTATAATGGCAATGACGACACTCCCGGTGAAATTAAAACTGAAACTGGTAAATATCAGTGGAGTGAGAATGATTCGTTAATTATTCTTAATAATCAAAAATTCAGAATTTCTAACAATGTCATATCCTGGAAAGATCCTGAAATTGCCCGAATAAAAAAGGACAGCAGTAAAACTTACTCTTTACGTATGATCTCGAAAGATTCGATCATGAAGTAAGCTACCTCGGGGCAAGACCTAGAGACATTCTTTGAAAACAAATTTTTAATTTCATGTCAAGCATCGAAATATTAGGCCTTTGGCGGTGCCAATAATGATCATTTCTGCTTATTTAGAAAGTCAAGATGTATTCCGAAGAAAAAAGGTAAAAAAACCTGCAATATTAGCACCCAATATTCGATAAATTTTACTCGAATTTTATCGATTTTACCGGTGATATTTTTGAAATGATCATCGACGGAATAAGTAACATTAGCATACAAAGAATAAGCGTTCCTACATTTACCGCCACGATATAATCCCAACTTATATATATTGGTACTTCGCTCACGTAATAGGTTTCTGGATTTAGCGGTATCAGTTTAAGATACTTCTGAATAAAAAGTATTCCTAAACCAATGACATTCCCCCAAAACAAGCCGAGTAATATTAAATAACCGGCATTATATAAAAACATCTTTCTAATTGACCAATCCTGGGTTCCCAAAGCTTTAAAGATACCGATCATTTGAGTTCGCTCTAAAATAAGGACTAACAAAGCCGTGATCATATTTATCCCCGCAACCAAAATCATGATCCCTATAATTAGCGCAATATTAAAATCGAAAAGAGAAAGCCATTCAAAAATATTATAGTATTTCTGGCCAATATGTTGTGCATCCAAGAAGGATCCTGTGTTTAGGTATACTTCGTTCCACTTTTCATCTAACTTATCAAAATCGTCGATAAAAATTTCGAAACTCCCAACTTCATTGTCTTCCCAAGCATTTAGTTTTTGAACGTGGCGTATATCTGCAATTACATACAATTCGTCAAAATCCTGAAAACCTGAATCATAAATTCCCACGATCTTAAAACCACGAACAAAAGGGCGCTCTCTTCCTTCTCTTACAAAATAAGTGGGCGCACGATCACCAATATTTAATTGAAGTCTATCTGCAAGGTATCTGGAAATTAAAACCTCATCATTAAGATTCGACGAATAATCGGGTAATTTTCCTTCAACTAAAAAATCCTTGAAATACGACCAGTCGTAATCTTCGCCAACACCTTTAACAACAACGCCTTCAAAATCATCTGCAGTTCTTATAATCCCGGCTTTGGTTGCCGTGGCCTGCACATGCGTTATACCTTCAACTGTATTAAAATCGGGATAAAAATCCTGGTCTTTAGAAACAGGCTCTAAAGTAATTTCACTATTATTATTATCGTAATTAGTAACAATAATATGCCCATTAAAAGCGGCAATTTTATCTCTAATTTTCCCTTGTAATCCCAATCCCGTAGCAAAAGATACCAGCATCATAATCACTCCAATAGCAATTGCAGTGATCGCAATTTTTATTATAGGAGAGGAAATACTACTTTTATCTTTATTGGCGTTAATTAAACGCTTAACTACAAATAATTCGAAATTCAAGAGCTACAATTATATGATTAACCGGTTGTTCAAAAGTACATTTTTATTCAGTCTTATTGCAATTCTTTCCTGCGGAAACATAGAAGCTGATAAAAATAGAACGGAAGCTTCTTCTGAAAAAAAACAGGATAGCATAAATTCTTCCGAAGAAATTATACAAGATATCGTGGTTGGCGCAAATAGAACAGAACTTTACATGCCAATGCTACACGGTAAAAAAGTGGGATTAGTTGGTAATCAATCCTCTTTGGTTTTAAATAAAAATAATGAGTCTGTTCATCTGGTTGATTCCCTTTTAGCGCTAAACGTAGAGCTGGTAAAAGTTTTTGCTCCAGAACATGGTTTTAGAGGAAAAGCTGATGCGGGCGAAAAAATCAAAGACGGTAAAGATCCAAAAACAGGTTTATCAGTGATTTCTCTCTACGGAAGTAATAAAAAACCAAAACCAGAGCAACTTAAAGATATCGATGTTTTAATATTTGACCTGCAGGATGTTGGTGCTCGCTTTTACACTTACATTTCTTCACTACATTACGTGATGGAAGCCTGCGCAGAAAACGATATTAAGCTTTTGGTTTTTGACCGCCCTAACCCAAACGGGCATTATGTTGATGGCCCAGTTCTAGAAAATGAATACAAAAGTTTTGTAGGTATGCATCCAATACCAACCGTACACGGACTAACAATGGGTGAATATGCAAAGATGATCAATGGCGAAAACTGGCTTAAAGACGGCATTAGCTGTAATCTTGAAGTGATAAAAATGAGTGCATACGATCATCAAAAGAAATATAGTTTACCAGTAAAGCCCTCACCTAATTTACCTAACGATAAATCTATAAATTTATATCCCAGTCTGTGCTTTTTTGAAGGTACCAATGTTAACGCAGGTCGCGGAACCAACAAGCAATTTCAGGTGTTTGGCTCTCCTTTTTTAAATACTGAAGCCTTTTCGTATCGCTACACGCCAAAATCGATGGAAGGCGCTAAAAATCCCAAACATTTAGATAAAGAATGCTTTGGAGAAGATCTTAGCGAAAGTGAACATTTAGATCATCTTAATTTGGAATGGCTAATAAAAGCTTACAATAATACCGAAAATAAAGCCGAATTCTTTAATGCTTTCTTCACCAAACTTGCAGGTACCAAAAAACTTCAGCTACAAATTGAAAATGGATTAAGCGCAGAAGAAATTAGAGCAACATGGCAAGATGGTTTAGCAGCTTTTAAAAAGAAACGTGAAAAATACCTGTTATACGAATAATTAAGATCGCTATGGAAAATGAATGGCTACAGCGATGGGAAGATCGTTTTAATAAAAAAGAATATGCATACGGAGTAGAACCTAATACGTTTTTAGCGCAACAATTACAAAATTTCAAAACCGGCAAAATTTTATTCGGCGCTGAAGGCGAGGGTAGAAATGCTGTTTTTGCCGCCAAAAATGGCTGGGACGTAGCTGCTTTCGACATTAGTACAGCTGCTAAAAATAAGGCGCAAAAGCTTGCAAAATCGACTCAGTCAACTATCGATTATAGAATTGGTAATTTACCCGAACTTGGTTTTAAACCTGAACAATTTGATGTAATCGCTTTGATCTACGCTCACTTTCCAGCCAATATTCGTGAAAAATATCATACTTTTTTAATAAATCTGCTTAAACCCGGCGGCCATATTATTTTTGAAGGTTTTGGAGAAAACCACCTTAAATTTAGAAATGAGAATCCTAATGTTGGTGGCCCAAGAGACCAGGAAACTTTATTTTCTAAATCAGAAATTCAGCGGAATTTTAAAGATTTTAAAGTCGATCTTCTCGAGGAAAAACCCATTGCACTAAACGAAGGCTTATACCATAACGGCACGGGATCTGTACTTCGATTTATTGGAGAAAAGTTATAATTAAAATTTCCGAATCTAAACTTTAATTCGGCGTTTCATTTCTTCTACAATATTATAAGCAGCAGGACATATTGCCGTATTCTTTATAGTAAGATTCGATATTTTATGAAAGTCTTTTCTATCGGTGTGCGGATATTCGCGGCAGGCCTTTGGACGCACATCATAAATCAAACAATAATTATCGTGCCCTAAAAAAGTACAGGGAACATTTTGCAACACATAATCTTTATCTTCATCTATTCTAAGATATTGATCGATAAACTGCTGTGGTTTAAGCTTTAAAAACTTACTAATACGCTCTATATCTTTATTGGTAAAAAGTGGCCCGGTTGTTTTACAGCAATTTGCACAGTCTAAACAATTAGTACGGGAGAATTCTTCCTCGTGCATTTGCTGCATTTTAACGTCTAAATCTTTAGGTGGACGTTTCTTTAGCTTAGAAAAAAACTTTTTATTTTCCTTCTGCTTATCTTTGGCCTTTCCCGGCAGCTCTTTTAAAATTTCCTGCATGCCGCAAAGATAATAAGATTATGAAGGAAAAAGATATCTTCGGAATGGCAATGAAAGCCTATTATTTCGAAAAAGATGCAACTCCTATTGAAGTGCATTCGCCAGATTTTGATGATGATGAGATCGCAATTAAATACTTGTTTAGAGAATTTGCTGAAATGCCTAAAACCGAACAAAAAGCGCTTACACTTGCCTATGGTAATGTGTTGGATGTAGGTTGCGGTGCCGGAAGTCATGCGCTTTATCTTCAGCAAAAAGACATAAAAGTAAAAGCTATTGATACTTCTGAAGGGGCGATTGAAATTGCCAAAGAACGCGGAGTAATAAATGCTGAAGTAAAAGACTTTTATGCTGAAATTGGTCAATATGACACGCTATTATTCTTGATGAATGGCACCGGGATTATTGGAAACCTTATCAATACCGATAACTTCTTAAGTATCTGCAAAGAGATCCTGAAACCCGGCGGGCAGATACTTATCGATTCTTCAGATCTTAGCTTTTTAGAAGATGAAGAAGAACCAAACGAGGATTTAGATCGTAATTATATAGGAGAGATCGATTTTCGCATAAGTTACAAGGGAGAAAAATCAGATTATTTCCCATGGCTTTATTTAGATTTCAATTTGCTTAAATTAGCCGCCCAAAAGCACAATTTTAATTGCGAATTGATCGTTGAAGGCGAGCACTACGATTATTTAGCAAAACTTACGCTTAAAAATGATTAAATTTGAACACCATATTATATTCTAAATGAAGAAGTTTTACAAGTATTTTTATACACTATGCCTTTTAGTAACGATTACCTCTTGTTCTAGCGACGGTAACGGCGGGGGCGATCCAACAGATGACACACCGGTAATCGATAGAACATTAAATCAGCAGGGATTAGGCGATTCGGCTAACGACCTTTTGAGTGATGATAATTATACTTCGATGAATATCGAGGTATTATTTGTAAATGGTTTTCAGCCAACACAGGCAGCCATGGAAAATTTTCAGGCATTTTTAGAAGAAAGAACATACAAACCAGATGGCATTTCTATTAGCTATCGTGAGGTAGCTTCATCTGGCATGTCTCCTTTTGCGATAGAGGAATTTGCAGATATCGAAGATGAAGAACGAGGCACTTTTAATATTGGCGACGAAATTAGCGTTTATATTTATTTTGCTGACGGCAGTAACGAGAACGACACCGACCAGCGTTTTGTTTTAGGTTCTGCTTATCGAAATACTTCTATGGTTATTTACGGAGAGACTATAAACAGGTTTGCCGCAAGAGCAAATGCACCGAGTAAAAGCGTTATAGAAACTGCTGTTCTAAATCACGAATTTGGGCATTTATTTGGTTTAGTTAACGTAGGAACCGAATTACAAAGTGACCATGAAGACGACGATAATGACGGTCATTGTACAGAAGAAAACTGTTTAATGAGAGCTTCTTTAGAATTTGGAAGCGGTATCATAAACCAGGTTCGTGGCACTGCTCCAGAAATGGGACCACTGTGTATTGCTGATTTACAAGCCAACGGCGGAAAGTAATTCAACTAAATACATATTAAAGCATAAAAAAGCCTTTTTGAATATTCAAAAAGGCTTTTTTTGTTTTTATACTCTATTATTACTTCTTCTGAAGTTTTTTATTCTTTGTAAAAGCTATTACTGAAAGTAACAAAAACCCAATTGCTAATCCGTTTATAAAACCACTCCAGGTATCTGTAAATATTTCAACGTTTACTGGAACTACGCTAATTATCAATAACGACACACCCAAAATTAGTAATGTTAGCGCTTGTTTTTTAGTCGGATTTACTAGCACATGATCGTTTTTAGTTTGCCACTTCGCTTATAAATTTAATTCGGTACAAACGAAGTTCTTCATCGTCATAATCACCGTCAAATTCTTCTAGCGCAGCTTCGATCTTATCGGTTTCAGCTTCAAGAAAATATTCGTGTAATTCTTCCTGCTGATCTTCATCTAAAAGATCTTCGAGATAATAATCGATATTCAGCTTAGTACCACTATAAACGATAGCTTCCATCTCTTTAATAAATTCAGGCATTTCCATCCCTTTTGCAGATGCAATATCATCTAAAGGTAATTTTCTATCCACACTTTGTATGATGAATAATTTTAATGCACTATTAGCTCCAGTAGACTTTACAACCAGATCATCTGGTCGTATAACTTCGTTATCTTCTACATATCTCGCAATAAGATCTACAAATTCTTTACCGTATTTTTTAGCTTTTCCTTCACCAACACCATGAATATTCCCGAGTTCCTTAAGATCTACAGGATATTTAAGTGCCATATCATCTATAGAAGGATCCTGAAAAACTACAAAAGGAGGCACGCCATTTTTCTTGGCAACTTTTTTACGTAATTCCTTTAGCATACCCACTAATTTATCATCGACTCCAGTTGAAGCTTTGGCCGATACCGCAGCATTATCCGTATTTTCGTCGAAAATATGATCGTGCGTCATCATAAATGATTCTGGGTTCTGCAGGAATTCTTCTCCTTTTTCGGTTAGTTTTATAACTCCGTAAGTTTCGATATCCTTTCTTAGATAGCCTGCTACAAGTGCCTGCCTTGTAAGTGCCATCCAAAAACCTTCATCTTTACCTTTTCCTTTACCAAAAAGCGGATTAGTATCTGTTTTATGTGATAAGATCAAGGCGTTACTCTTTCCAACGATCGTCTTTACGATCTCTTTAGATTTGTAAAGCTGTTTGGTATCTTTAACAACCTGGATAAGCAATTCTAAATCTTCCTTTGCTTCATGTTGCTTTTTAGGATTACGAACATTATCATCCATTTTGGCCTCATCCATTGTTTCCTCATCAAATTCTTCCCCAAAATAATGGAGAATGAATTTACGACGAGAAATAGAAGTCTCTGCATACGCTACGACTTCCTGAAGCAATGCATGGCCAACCTCCTGCTCGGCAACAGGCTTACCACTCATAAACTTTTCTAGCTTTTCGATATCCTTATAAGCATAAAACGCGAGGCAATGGCCTTCTCCTCCATCACGACCAGCTCTACCGGTTTCCTGATAGTAACTTTCTATACTTTTAGGAATATCATGATGAATCACAAAACGTACATCGGGTTTATCGATTCCCATACCAAAAGCAATGGTTGCTACAACAACATCTACTTCTTCCATCAAGAACATATCCTGATGTTTTGATCTTGTTTTAGCATCTAAACCTGCATGATACGGAATCGCGTTGATACCATTAACCTGAAGGGTTTGTGCCAATTCCTCTACCTTTTTACGGCTAAGACAATAAATGATCCCGCTTTTACCATTATTCTGTTTTACAAAACGAATAATATCGGCATCAACATTTTTAGTTTTAGGCCGTACTTCGTAATATAAGTTAGGACGGTTAAAACTTGCTTTAAAAGTTTTAGCCTTAGGAATCCCAAGATTCTTAAGTATATCTTCCTGTACTTTTGGAGTTGCAGTAGCGGTAAGAGCGATAATTGGAATGTTCTCTCCAATACGTTTAATAATATGTCTTAGATTTCGATATTCTGGTCTAAAATCATGTCCCCATTCGCTAATACAGTGCGCTTCATCTATGGCTAAAAAAGATATTTTTTGCTGTTTTAAAAATTCAACATAATCTTCTTTTGTTAGAGACTCTGGCGCTACATAAAGAAGCTTGGTTACACCATTGACGATATCTTCCTTTACCTGTTTTACTTCTGTTTTATTTAGCGAAGAATTTAAAACGTGGGCGACACCATATTCCGAAGAAATTCCGCGAATGGCGTCTACCTGGTTTTTCATTAAGGCGATAAGGGGTGATACTACAATTGCTGTTCCTTCTTCAATTAATGCAGGTAGCTGGTAGCATAGGGATTTACCTCCTCCTGTTGGCATTATTACAAAAGTATCGTGCTTATTTACAATACTGGCAACAACGTCCTCCTGAAGACCTTTAAATTGGCTAAAACCAAAATATTTCTTCAGTTGTTTATGTAAATCAATTTCAGTCAAACTCATTCAATTGTGTTACAATTTTACATACATTTGCACATCTAAATATACATATTTCTTTAGTATCTGCAATCCTTAATTATTTCAAAATTTGAAACTTCAGCAAAAAATTTTAAATGTAGCAAAAGAAACTGTAAAAATTGAAGCTAAAGCGATTGCAAATTTAGAACATCTTATTGATAATGAATTTGTAGAAGCTGTAGAAAATATTTACAATTCTAAGGGAAGAGTGATTGTTACCGGCATCGGAAAAAGTGCTGTAATTGCCAGTAAAATTGTTGCTACTTTAAATTCTACAGGAACGCCGGCAATTTTTATGCATGCTGCAGATGCTATACATGGCGATCTTGGTATTATACAAAAAGACGATATCGTTATTTGTATTAGCAAAAGCGGAAACAGCCCCGAAATTAAAGTTTTAGTACCATTTATTAAAGATTTTCACAATACATTAATTGCCATTACTTCGAATAGAGATTCGTTTTTGGGACAATCGGCAGATTTTATCTTAAATTCTTTTGTAGAAAAAGAAGCCTGCCCAAATAATCTTGCCCCAACTACCAGCACAACTGCACAATTGGTTATTGGTGATGCACTGGCTATTTGCTTATTAGAATTAAAAGGATTTTCTAGCGAAGACTTTGCAAAATACCATCCCGGTGGCAGTCTTGGAAAAAAACTATATTTGCGAGTTAAGGATATTGCCGCTCAAAACATGAAACCTAGCGTTTCCCCAGAAACAACGGTGACTGATGCAATTATCATAATTTCTGAAAACATGCTTGGAGTAACCGCTGTTTTGGAAAATGACAAAATTGTTGGTATCATAACCGATGGTGATATTCGTAGAATGCTAAAAAACAATAACGAATTTAAGAATCTTACTGCAGGTGATATTATGAGCACTTCTCCTAAGAGTATTGATGAAGATGCCCTGGCTACACAGGCACTCGATCTTTTAGAAGAAAATAAAATATCACAATTATTAGCTACTAAAGACGGCAAATACAGTGGTGTGGTTCATATTCATAACTTAATAAGAGAAGGGATATTATAATGAAGAAAATAGGCCAGCCTCAGGAAGAACCAGAAATGTCTTTTTTAGACCATCTTGAAGAGTTAAGATGGCACTTAATACGCGCCGTTCTTGCCGTTGTAATTGCTGCTACTTTAGCTTTTTTTCTGAAAGGTTTTATTTTTGACGTTCTTCTTTTTGGACCTAGTAAAGGCGACTTTTGGTCATATAGTATGCTTTGTGAACTTTCCCAAATCGTAGGGATAGATGGTGGATTTTGTTTTGAAGAACTTCCGTTTACGATACAAAGTAGAACGATGGGAGGACAATTCTCTGCACACGTGTGGACCTCTATTACCGCCGGATTTATAATCGCATTTCCTTTTGTAATTTATGAATTCTGGAAGTTTGTAGCGCCTGCGATGCACGAAAATGAGCGTAAACATGCTAAAGGTTTTATTTTTGTAACTTCATTTTTATTCTTTCTAGGAGTTCTTTTTGGTTACTACGTGGTAACACCTCTATCCATAAACTTCTTAGGAAAATATCAAGTAAGTGAAGTTGTTTTAAATGAGTTTGATCTTAGCAGTTACATAAGCCTTGTTAGGGCCTCTGTAATCGCAACAGGACTTATTTTTGAATTGCCAATAGTAATATACTTCCTTACCAAAGTAGGTGTGGTAACTCCACAATTCTTAAAAACTTATAGAAAATATGCATTAGTGATCGTACTTATTCTTTCTGCAGTAATTACACCTCCAGATATTGTAAGTCAGATTATTGTTGCAGTACCCGTACTTATTCTTTATGAGGTAAGTATTGTAATTTCAAAAGTTATTTATAAAAGAGAAATTAAAGAAAAAAGTTAAGCTATGATTGATCAGGTTGACGAATTTAATTCGTATCGCCAAAAAATGAACGATAAGATTCTTGGAGAGAATAATAAAGTTCTAAAACGTATTTTCAACTTAGACACCAATGCTTTTGCTGAAGGTGCTTTAGATAAAAGAACCAAAGAACTTTTAGGTTTGGTAGCATCCCTTGTTTTAAGATGTGACGATTGCGTAAAATATCACCTTGAAAGCAGTTTTAAGGAAGGATTAAAACGTGACGAGGTAATGGAAACCCTAAGTATTGGAACCTTAATTGGCGGTACAATTGTGATCCCACACTTAAGAAGAGCTTTTGAATACTGGGATGCTTTAGAAGAAGCTAATACCGAAAAATAAACTACTTCAAGGCAAGCCCACGAGGTATTTACTAGAAACAATTTTTTAATTTCGAGGCAAGCCAATAAATCGGTATAATTTATTTTTATACTGAACTAAATTCAAGACATGAAGTTAACAGCCGACAATCTTATAAAACAATATAAAGGAAGAAAAGTAGTAAAAGGAATTTCTCTTGAAGTGAATCAGGGTGAAATAGTTGGATTGCTGGGCCCTAATGGTGCAGGAAAAACTACTTCATTTTATATGATCGTTGGGCTTATTAAACCAAATAGTGGTAATATTTTCTTGGATAAAGAAAATATTACCAACTTCCCTATGTACAAAAGAGCTCAGCATGGGATTGGATATCTGGCTCAGGAAGCTTCGGTATTTAGAAAGTTGAGTATCGAAGATAATATTATGAGTGTGCTGCAGCTTACCAAACTTTCTAAAAAAGAAAGGCACATGAAAATGGAGTCTTTAATTGAAGAATTTGGGCTTAATCACATTCGTACCAACCGTGGGGATCTTTTAAGTGGAGGTGAACGGAGACGTACAGAAATTGCTCGCGCTTTAGCTACAGATCCAAAATTCATTCTTTTAGATGAACCTTTTGCTGGTGTAGATCCAGTTGCTGTGGAAGATATTCAGCGAATTGTAGCGCAGTTAAAGAATAAGAATATTGGGATCTTGATTACAGATCATAACGTACAGGAAACTCTTGCGATTACAGATCGAACTTATTTAATGTTTGAAGGAAGTATCTTAAAACATGGTATCCCAGAAGAACTTGCCGAAGATCAGATGGTACGTAAAGTATATCTTGGTCAGAATTTCGAACTAAGAAAAAAGAAACTTTTTCAGTAGAATTTCGGCAGAAAAACATCAGCCGATTTTGTATAATTTCAGCTTTAATTTTTCTTTCCGAAGAAAACCGATAAAAGTACATAACTCAATATGATCATCGGTACTGCTAGAAACTGAAATAATACAATAAGCACCACACAAAGGATAAGGAATATATATCTAATTTCATTTCCTTTAAATCCCCAGTTTTTAAATTTAAGAGCGAATAAGGGCAATTCAGCATTAAGAATAATTACGCTCACAATAGTTAAGACTACAAGAAACCATTCATTTAAAATTAAATCTGTTGCAAAACTATTAGGCTGAAATGTCAAAATCAATGGTAGAGACAATATTAAAAGCGCATTAGCCGGTGTTGGAAGACCAATAAACGAATCGGTTTGGCGATCATCTACATTAAATTTTGCCAGTCTAAAAGCCGATCCCAGGATGATCAACAAACCAAATAAAGCCAAAGGATTAAAGGTAAATTCCAGCCAATTGGTTTCAGATGTCCATTGCTTTACTCCGTCTTCACCTGGCAGCGCCATAGTAAATAACTGAAACATTACTATTCCCGGCACTACACCGCTTGTCACAACATCTGCAAGAGAATCCAACTGTAGCCCAACATCACTTTTTACATTTAAAGCTCGTGCAGCCAATCCATCAAAGAAATCGAAAAATATTCCCAGCGCGACAAAAAATGCAGCAGCAACCAGATTCCCCTGTACGGCGAAAATGACGGCTAAACTTCCACTAAATAAATTACAAAGCGTTATAAGATTAGGAATATGTTTTTTCATTGGTCGATTTAGTTTGCAATCAACTAAAATAGGTAAATAGACCTCAATGTCTAATAAAATTTCCTTAAAACCTTTTTTCGCACCTGAGTTTATTATTTTTGAATTCAGAAATTAAAAGCAATTTTACGATCCTGAAACGACCAATATCAATCGGTAGTCAGTTTAGAAAATAGAACCTTATGAAAAACTTTCTTTTAGCCATTTTAAGCGGACTTTTACTTGCTTTTGGTTGGCCGGTAAATGGTTTTCCTTTACTCTTATTTTTTGGATTTGCACCCTTACTGATAGCAGAATTCAATATTCGAAATTCTGAAGCAAAATTTATTAAATGGAAAGTTTTTGGAGTTTCTTATCTGGCATTTTTCATCTGGAACCTTCTAACAACCTATTGGATCTATTTTTCAACACCTTTTGGCGGTGCTTTTGCGATCTTAGCGAACTCGCTTTTAATGTCGATCGTGTTTCTAATTTACCACATCGTAGCAAAACGAACAGGTTTTAGAGCATCAGCTAGTTTTTTTATAAGTTTTTGGATCGTTTTTGAAAAAATTCATCTGGGATGGGAATTTTCCTGGCCATGGCTAAATTTAGGAAACGCTTTTTCTGAATATGTTAAATGGATCCAGTGGTATGAATTCACTGGGACTTTTGGAGGTACTTTGTGGATATTGCTCGTTAACTTTATCATTTTTAAAACCATCCTATCTTATACTGAATTTAAAGACCGCGGTATTTTATATCTCGCAACCTTAAAGTTGGTTTTACTGATTGGTCTCCCAATCTTGACATCCTATATTATTTTATGGAATTATGAAATGCCAAAGAATAAGATCACTGCTCTTATTTTGCAGCCAAACATTAATCCATATACCGAAAAGTATAACACAAACGACACAGCGATAGGTGACTTATTGCTGAATATGAGTCGGGAAAATATTACAGACTCAACAACGATTGTACTAGCTCCTGAAACGGTTTTTGCTGACGGAACGGTTTTATCAAGATTCGATAATTCTGAAGCGGCTTTCTACGGAAGACAAATTGCATCCCTTCAGCCAAAATTAAGTTTTTTAGGAGGTGTTTCTTTTTATGAACGTTTTTCAGATCCTTCTAAAGTTGGCCCACAATCCAATAAATTAAGAGAAAACGACTGGTTTAATGATTACAACTCGGCATTCCTGATCGAAAACAATTCAGTAAAACAGATCTATCATAAATCGAAATTAGTCGTTGGTGTAGAAAATTTTCCTTACCAGGGTATTTTAAAACCAATCTTAGGAGACGTAATGATAGATTTGGGCGGAACGGTAGCTATGAAAACTACACAGCCTGATCGCGAAGTTTTCAATATAGCGGATAGCATAACTACAGCGCCCATTATTTGTTACGAATCGATCTACGGCGAATATGTGACCGGTTATGTAAAAAATAATGCCAATTTCTTAAGTATAATCACCAATGATGCCTGGTGGGGAAATACTGCCGGACATCGCCAGCACGCGAGTTATGCTAAACTAAGAGCTATTGAAACAAGAAGATCGGTGGCACGAAGCGCCAATACCGGAATTTCAGAAATTATTAATCCAGTTGGTGAAGTAGAACATCAATTAGGTTATGACAAACGCGGAACACTTTCCGGAGAAATTATACTAAATGATGAATTCACTTTTTACGCCGAACACGGAGATTACATCGCTCGAATTTCGAAGTTTTTAGCACTATTTATTTTCTTATTTGCTATCGTAGGATTTAAGCGAAGTAAGTATTTTTAAGGTTTAAGGAATTTAGAATTCTAAAGATTTTAAACTATAAACGAAAAAAATCTTTCAAAAAATCCAGGATTCAAGCTGTTCATAGTCTATATTCTATTCTCTCTTTTTCTAAATTCTGATAAGATTACTGTCCGCGCATCGAAAGCACCGTGCTTAATGTCTTGAGAATAATATTGAGATCGAGAAATAAACCACGATGCTTTATGTAGAAAAGATCGTATTGTAGTTTTTCTAAAGCTCCGGCTTCTTCCCCGCTATAATCTCCTTTTACCTGCGCCCAACCAGTAAGTCCGGGTTTTATAACATGTCGAATGTTGTAGAATGGAATTGAATGTGAAAGCTCCTGAACAAACACAGGACGCTCTGGTCGTGGACCAATTAAACTCATTTCGCCCTTCAATAAATTAATAAACTGCGGAATTTCATCGATTCTCGCCTTTCGCATAAACTTGCCAAAGGGAGTTGTTCGATAATCATTTTTTTCAGCATAACGAGGACCAGAAGCTTCCGCATCTTTGATCATTGTTCTAAATTTCACGATCTTAAATGTTCTTCCATTCTGTCCTATTCGCTCCTGGGTATAAAATAAACTTCCCCGATTTCCTATAATATTACCAATTAGTATAAAAGGCGTTAGTATTAATCCAACACACAAGCCTAAAATGGAAAATACAACATCAAATAAGCGCAATCCAAAAAGGTAAAACTTATTTTGATTGCTTCGGCTAAAAGGGAAATAGCGATAGAAATCGTGATCTACATTCTGAACGGGAATTCGCGCAGTAATATCTTCATAGACCTGCATATAATCTTTGATGGGAAAACCCTGATTCAGCAAAAAACTCAACTCGTTATAAAGTGGAAGCATCAAACCTGTTTTATAACCGCTCGCCACTACTATTTCTTTGATATGATATTCTTTAACCGCTTTTCGAAGATCACGGACTTCAAATTGAATAAGATTTATATTTTTTACTCTAATTTGTCCATCTGTATTTATAAAACCTACAATTTCGTAATTAGGATCGGCCTTTACAAAAGCATCATAAATAAGCTGAATATCAAAACTATCACCAACAACGATCACTTTTTTATTGAATCTTGGTGAAGCTATGAGATAAATATAAGCCGCACGCCATACCAATAGCGTAATAGTAATCGTTAGAAAAAAATATAAAATCTGAAATCGGTTATTTGGCAGACTTGGACTCAGCACTGGGGTAAGCATAAAGAAAAGTACAGTAATTGAAGTCGTTAAAAGTACATTCTTTAGAACTGAATCGAATTTGCTCGCTTTTTGAAGATCGTAGAGTTCGAACACGTGAGCGAACAATTTTAGGTAAGCAACCAATAATATGGTCCAATACCAAAAATCTGTCGTTATCCTGAAATAACTAAAATCTGTAAATGTCCCTAGCAAGAACAATGCTGCCAGAACAAAAAGCACATCCAAAATTCGCAAAAGAACTTTTCTTTCTGAAATTTCGAAATGTAGTAGGGGTTTGTCTGCCATTTCAAAAAACTTTCTGCCGCGAAGATACGCTTTTATGATAAAATATTAAGCCACAGTTTTTTAACAATCTCCCAATTAAAACCTTCAATTTTTTTACGTGCCCTTAGGCTGATATTGGATATTTTTACCGAATTTTCTAAAAGATCTTTAGTTTTTGCAATTAGATCTTCAAGATCAGCATTGTTATACAAAACACCATCCTCCTGATCTATAATCAGGTAAGGAATACCGCCTACATTAGAACTCAAGACCGGCAGCCCCAAAGCCATAGCTTCAACAATACTTACCGGTGTATTATCTATTCTTGCTGTATTAATAAACAGATCACATTGTTCTGAAAGTTGATGCCAATCTTGTTTCTCTAATTTCCCGGTAAAATGTACTGGTAAATTGTGCTCTTCTACATATTTTTTGCATTGCTCGTAACTTTCGTCTTTTTTAGGACCAACCATAAAAAGTTCAGCATCTTTATAATCTTGCAATAAAGCTTCGAGTAGTTGAATTGCCAAAAATGGGTTGTAAATCTCAGCAAAAGCTCTCACCCAAAGTAGTTTCGGTTTCAACTCATATCGAGATTTAAATTTATATTCCTCAAGTGGAATTGAATTTGGAATAAATTTGAGATTTTCAAGTCCTGAGGTTAAAAATTTAGAGAGCAAAAACTGAGATGGTGCTATGTTGTATTCAGCATTTCTAAAAAAAGGCAAATATTTTGTTTTGAGTCGTTTTTCAAGATTTCCGCCATGCAAAATATTAATATATAGGATGCCATTTAATTTGCAAATCTTTCCGCAGAGATAAGCGTACCAAAAATTTTGCGTGCTATAAACATCGATTATCACCCAATCTACTTTAGGCCCAAGCTGAAGAGTTTTAAGTAACATTTCCGCCAGACGCGACACTTTATTTATCTTAGAAGAAAAAGAATAGACTTCAAAACCTTCCTTTTGTAGTAGCCCTGGTAAAATATCTGCTGAAGTAGGAGTTCGATTTAATTTGGCTAGTTTATTACCTATATAAAGAATGCTTTTAGCCGACATTATTAATCACTTCTAACCAATCCTTTCTAACATTTTTCCAACCAAAAGATTCAGCCTTTTTTCGAGCATTTAAAGCTATAGCCTGACCGATATTCGGATCTTTGATAATATTCTTTATTTCTGAATACATCTTTTCTGAATCTCCAGAATCAACCAATACACCGTCCTGAAGATGATCGATAAGAACAGGCATACCACCAACATTTGTAGAAATTATTGGCAGCCCAAGGCTCATAGATTCAATTACGCTGATTGGAGTATTATCAATCGTAGTTGAGTTTACAAAGAAATCATATTCTTTGGAAAGATCTGCCCATACTTTCTTTTTCAACTTCCCGGTAAACTTGACATTGAGATCTTTCTTTTTAACTAATCGCTTACATTCCTGCATACTTCCATCCTTTTCTGGCCCAACCATACATAATTCGGCATCTTCAAATTCTTCAGACAACAATTCCAGAACCTTGATAGCCATTTTAGGATTATATCTTTTCTGAAACCTTCTAACCCAGAGTAATTTTGGTCGAAAAGTTTGTCTTCTTTTATAAGGATAATTTTGTAGATCAATCGAATTCGGGATTAATTTTAAGCGATCGAAATCTCTTGATTCAAATTCACTTTTAAGAAAATTTGAAGGAGCTATATTTACAAATGCATTTCCAAATAATCTTTTGCTTAATTTAGGGTCTTTATCTAAACGCTCTGGTAAGTTACCTCCATGAAGTATCGGCACGTAAGGTATATTGTATATTTTACAAAGTCGGCCTACCAAATAAGCATAGTAGAAATTAGTTGCCCCGTAGGTATCGATTAGAACAATATCTGTGGTAGAATGAAATTTTATAATAAGGCATAGCATCTCTGTCAAACGGATAAGCTTATTATTTTTAGCTGATGCCGTTTTTACCTTAAAGCCTTCTTCCCTTAGCATTTTACTTAAGAAAGAGATGTAAGTAGCGGTAAAACTATCTACTCGCAAGTCGTTTCCTATATACAGGATCTTTTTTGTCATCTACTATATAAAGTAATGCCAAACCATAAACGAAAGCCGGTAAAGCTATTCGCATGGCTGAATGATTAATCGTTAAAAACCAGAAAGCTAAGAAGGCTAAAAAATAATAATTGTTCTCGAATTTAAACCAAAATACCACAGGAACAAAAATTAATATCAATAAACTGATTAAACCCAGTAATCCCTGTTCTGAAAGCATCCTACTGATTTCGTTATGAGTAGCAATACTTTTACCTAATTGTTCTTCCCTATATTCTTTTCCTTTCCCTACCCCTATTCCTAATATTGGATGATTTAAAAAGGCATGCAGTTCGGTTTCTATCAATTCAGCTCTTCCAGTTGTTATATCCTCTTTTAATTTCCCTGAGGCATCTTTATTAGTATACCTATTGCTTATCAGTCCATAAGTTTTAACCAAACTAAACGTCCATACGCCTAAACCAACTGCTGCAATAAAAAGAACTTTTCTAAAAATAGCAGATCTGGACTTTCTATCCATTTTATAATAATAGAAAATTAAAAAAGTACTTATGCAAATAACTCCTGTAAACACTCCTCCTCGAGAAAATGTCACCACTGCCCGATAAGCCATCAAACCAAGCAAAATAAAATCAATAAGATTAATTAATTTATCTCTAACTAAGAATAACCTAGTACAGATTAAGAAAAAACCCATTCCAAATATCGTAGAAATTTGATTTGGTCCATAGCCTCCAGTTGCTGAATAATTCGCAGAAACATTAATCAAGGATTCTTTTAAGCTTGGCGTATATAAATACAAATAGAACATATTTGATATAAGTGGCAATAGAAGCATCAAAATAACCTTTTCAAAATCAGACTTCTTTATTTTTTTATAATAACAATAAACTGCTACGATTCCAAGGCAAACAGGGCCACTAAGGTTAAAGGCTACCAACTTTCTAAAATTTGCAGTATAACTTATATTAATTGCCGAAACAAGAATACTAGGAACCATCATTAAAATAAATAACCAATAAGGAACAGTTTTAGAAGAAGTCCCTTTAAAAAACATACCTATCAACAAAAAGAGAATTACACTGTACTTTCCCGTTTCATAAAAGATCATTCCATCAGTCATTCTAAAATAAACTTCACTTCCAGCCATATAAGCAGCGGCCATCAAGGCTTCGTTGTTTTTGTTCTTCTTTTGAAGAATATAAATTAGCCAGAACAATAACATTCCATGACAAAGAAGTAAAGAAACAGGTCTAAATAAATAAATAGTAAAAGCCATCCCTATATGCAGCAATAGCAATTGGAAGTATTGTTTCCTATTTTGTTCTATACTTAACTGCATTGCTTATAGAAATCAATGAGTTTTAAAATGCTGACCTCAGCACTAAATTTTTGAATTACGTGGCTAGAAATTCCTGCACCATGCTGAAATCTTAGTTCTTCACTCGTAGAATAAATTTCAATTGCATTCGCAATATCTTTTTTAGCACCTGGTGCTACCATTATTCCGTATTCACCAATTACTTCAGGACAATCTCCTACCTTAGTACATATAATAGGTAATCCAGCCATCGCATATTCTAATAAAGCTAAAGGAAGCCCTTCAGACTGTGAGACAAGTATACCTATATCTGCCTGAGATAGTATAGATTTGGTAATTTTGTGCGACCCATAATAAAAGATATTACTCGTTTTCTCGATTTTAAGTTTCAAGTCTTCGCTGTATGAATCTTCAAAATTCTTTCCGAATAAATGTAGACTAATTTCTTCATTATCAAAAAACTCTTCAAAAACATCAATTAATAAATGATGATCTTTTTGCGGTCTTAAGTTAGCGACGCAAATTACTTTAACACTATGCTTACCTTTTAAAGTTAATTTGTCTTCACTGCTCTCAACTAAGTTTACAAAATTATTGATCATCTGGTAATTACGCGCTAAAAGCATTTTTTTATTCCATCTTAAAAGCTGCCGATTTACACATACCACTCCGTCAAAATATTTAGAACAAGGTTTTAGTATTTTGTAATTTCGATTCTGAAGATATTCACTATTTCCATAATGATCATGCCATATAAATAAAATTTTAGTATTGAGAAAAAATTTCAACAAAAAACCAATAAAATAAGACGTACCATGAGCATGTATCACATCTATTTTATTTGCTCTAATAAATCCACGTAGTGAACGTAAAGCGCTGAAATCTAACATCCTCTTCCGTTTTAGAAACAAATACTTTGAAAAGTCTACAATTTCATTTTTTAGCAAACCCTCTTCTCTTGTTGCGCATAGAAAGCTTTCTACATCATTCTTATTTAGATCATTGAACAAATTTACAGCCATTTTTTCTGCTCCTCCCGGATGTAAAGAATCTATGATTTGTAGCACTTTCATAACAGCTTCTTTATTTCTTTTTCAAAATATTCTACAGTATAATGCTGAGACCAATTCATAGCTTCTGAAGCAATTCTTTGTAATTCTCCCCTATTTTCCAAAATCTCATCTAGCATCGAGATATCCTTCTCTAACTCATCATTAAGAAGAATCCCTCTTTTTCCATTTTCTAGCATCCAAGGCACACATGAAACACGGGTTGCAACAGGAATACATCCAAAGAACATAGCTTCAGCAACCGCTTTGGGCCAACCTTCACTTTTAGAAGGTAAAATCGAAAAATGGGATTTTTTATATTGGTCCTTCAATTGATCTAATGAAACACCTCCGCAAACAGTAATATAAGTTCTAAGATTCTTAGTTTGAATATAATTTTCTAAATCAGGTCTTAATGATCCTTCTCCAAAAATTTTCAAACTAACACTTCTTCCTGAATTCTTCAATTCTTCTACCAAACGAATTGCATAAAGCGGCTGTTTTCCTTCTACCAGGCTACCTACAAATAGAAATTTCAGCTCATTCTTGAAATCTTTTTCGACATCTTCTATTTCAGCTTCAGAAAATGAAGCGGTAAAAAAAGGTATAATATTTTTAGTTTGATTTGGCCAATTTCCATAGACAAGAACCTTTATATTCTTACTTAAAAGCGTATTTGAAACTATCCATTTTTGAAGTTTATAACTCAAAGGTTGCTTGGAATTTGGATCCCAATTACCGGCATACTTTACTGTTTTGGCTTTTGAAGGAAAAAATATTTGTACTAAACATCCCAAAAGCCCCATATTTCCCGGGCAGCGCAAATGAATATGATCTGCCCAAAGCATAACTTTTAAAATTTGAAAAATTATAATTGGTAACCTAAAAAAGGTTAAAATTATCTCCTTTAAAGAAAGTAAAGAAAACGCCGGTACTTTAATAAAAGTTAAATCCGATTTAGTATACGCTATTTCGATCTTTGATTTATTATATGTATTTAGTGGAGCTACTATTTTTACAGAATCAATATATTCAAGCCATATATTCATTTCTCTTATATAAGGTGCGTATCCATAATAAAAATCTTTAGATAACTGGTGAGAAACATGGGTTATGATAGCAAATTTCATCTATTTAAAGCTACCAGATATAAAGTTGACCCCTCGTAATTACCAAATATTTTCTTTAAAATTAATTTATAAAACTCGAAAGATTTTGGATTTAAATATGGGAATTTTTTCTTTTTAAATTTAACCACCTTAAATCCAAATGCTTCAAATACATTTATTAAAGCGGTGCCTGTAAAAAAATTTAAATGTATTGGTGGTCCACTTTGATATAATCGTTCTACATTATACTCATAATTTAACCGCTTATCATAATTCGGAACCGAAAGAATTATTTTTCCGTTTACTTTTAATTTGTCTTTAATCAGTTTTATACATAAATTCAAATCCTGAATATGCTCTAAGACTTCCCACATCATAATGACATCAAATGAATCACATTCACTTATATCTTGTAGAATTTTATAGTCTCCAATCTTAGTATTTAATCCAAAAAATTTTGCTTTATTGGCCGTAGTTTCATCAATTTCGATTCCCGTATAATCTATTTCCTCAAAATTATTTTTTAGATAGAGACCTACTAAACCATTTCCAGATCCTATCTCTAAAACTTTGTCTCCTCTTTTTAAATTTTTATTCAAAAATCGTTTTCTATTATAGCCTATATTTATATTACCCGATTTCATTTCATTAAACTCAATTTCACTATGTACTTTATATTTTGCACGAACTCCAGAATTATAAAGCTTATCATAAGTCTTTATAAATTCATTATCAGTATAAGTTTCTACACAGAATATTAAATTACATTTTTCACAAGCTGCCAGGTTGAATTTTCTATTTACGACATGAATATTACCTTGACAGACCTTACAAGATGTAAACATTTATTTTTTAAGTTTAAAATTTGAAAAATTTTCAAAATCGATTTCCTTATCAACAATTGAGATAAATTCATAAACTTTACGTTTAGAAAAATCTCCCTTTATACTATGACCTAATTTCGTTTTATGATCAAAATATTCTTCCCCTCCTATACCCATATCTAACCCATAAGATATAAGAGGTAAATCTAAAAAGTGTGCTGCTACAGCTGCCAAAACTAGATTATTAAAACCCGAATTTACCCCAAAATGTTTATAATTCCATTTCTCAAAAACTGATTGTATGTCTGAGTATATTCTATTTGAATTAAGATCTTTAGTATCATTCGTTACTAAAACTTCTGGCTTTCCTCTACTATAATTTTCCAAATAAGTTGCTATTAAATTTCTTTTCTTTATTGTACTTTTACTTAAATAAAAATAAAAAATCGTTGATAACCAATAGTTATCCTTTTCAAAAGTCTTCAAGTATTTCCAAACATAATAATCGTCACTCAGTGTATATAAATAATAGCATCCAGATTCCTTTAAGAGCTGAATAGAATTATTACAACAGAAATAAAGATTTTTATCATTCAAAATCACTTTTTTGGAAGATGGACCACTAGCAATTGCGATAACCTTCTCAAACTTATTGATCTGTACGGACTCTAGCAAACCCTTATAACAATCTAATTCATGATTAAAAGAAAAACAATTAACTGAATTAGGATACGCTTTATATTTATGATATAAATGAATATAATTTCGTTTATTAAAAATAGACTTGATCCTCATTTCTTAAAAAATAAAATACCAAAAAAACGTCCAAGAGCTTCTGTAAAGGCTTCTTTTTTCTTCGGAGTATTTATCACATTACTCAACCTAATAAAAGCTAATAAAAAGGATATTTTATAATAAGTAAGCTTGGCCGAAAAATCAGGATTTGGATATTTTACTTTCCAAACATATTTACCGTTCTGGCTAACCATTTTTCCATATTTAAACTGATTGGGTCTTCCCGATGCTTCATGGTAATGATACAATTTCGCCGCCGTATTTACATATAGAGATCCCAATTTTGATAGTCTTAAACAGAAATCCATATCCTCGTACAATCCATATCCGTCAAAATATTCAGAAAATTGAATTTTAGAAAACACCTCTGTTCTGTATGAAGAAACTCCTCCCATAAAAAATTCTACAGGATAGATTTTATTTGAAGGTGGTAAAAAACTAGTTGAAAGACCATGAGAAAATTCTGGCATAAATCCGGGTGGCTGATCACTTAATAAGCCTAATTTTTTACGTAATACATTTCTACTACCTAATTTTCGTTTCCATCCATCAAACACAAATTCCTCAAAATTTATGGTATGTTCTTCAGTTTTCACCCATTCAATATTATCGTCTAAAATATAACCTCCAACACCTAAAGCCTTAGGATATTTAGTATAAGCCGCAATTAATTTTTCAAAATAATCTGGTAATAAAACTACATCATCATCCAGAAAACAAGTTATAAAACTGTTTTCATCTACTCTTTTAATACCGAAATTACGCTGTCTGGTTAAGCCTCTATTTTCTTTAGTAACTAAATAATATTCCAGGTTTTTAAAATCACTTCCTATTAAAATCTGTTTTGTTTCTTCATCTAAAGAACCATCTACAACTATAATTTGATCGGGATAACGCGTTTGTTCCTTAACCGATTTCAGCAATTTTAATAGCGCTTCTGGTCTTTGATATGTACAAATAATTAGACTAAACTTCATCATTCTTTCAAAGAACATTATTACCTGAAATCTTTGACACAATATTTTCGCTTAAATTCCAACGCTTCTTCATTTCTGAAATATAAACAAATGGATTCCTTACTTCCTGCTGTTTGTAAAATTTGAGCCATAATACAGTTTTATATCCTAAAATCTGAAAATCATTATAGTTTTTCTTCAAATAGCTCATAAATGTCGGTGAAGGTTTTGGTTGTAAATCTCCTTGCTTCCAATCATTCTTAATTTGTTGTCTAAAGCCTCCCATTGGAGCTTTAAGATGTAAAATTTCAACAGTTGGATGATAAATAATATCTGTACCCGAATTTCTTAATTGGCAACCAAAATCTATATCTTCTCCGTAACCAAACTCAAAATTTTCATCAAACTTTAAAGTTTTGATAGAAGTAGTTCTTAAAAAACTCGTTCCTGATCCAAATGCACCCCATTGTTTAATAACATCATAAATCTTCTTTTCACCTTTTTTTAAACAATTCAAATTAAGCACCTCAACTCCTAAAACTTTAGATCCTGCAACCGCATTTTCAAGTAGATCATTATTAAATCGAATATCATCATCTGCCAGAAAAACCCAATTTGAAGTTACCATATTCAAAGCCAGGTTTCTAGATTTACAGGCGCCGGTTTTATGCGTAAAAACATGAAGTATTCTAAATGGCCAGTCTTCAGAATTAAAGCTGAAATCACTTTTCTCTTTTGGATCAACTTTTTGTTCTACTATAATTACATTTT
This sequence comes from Zunongwangia sp. SCSIO 43204, assembly GCF_019904275.1. GTDB lineage: Bacteria > Bacteroidota > Bacteroidia > Flavobacteriales > Flavobacteriaceae > Zunongwangia > Zunongwangia mangrovi. Next base: position 2,125,822 of record NZ_CP063204.1, on the reverse strand, counting down.
TAGGAAGTAGTGTTTGTTTTTTTAAGTCTGCCAAAACATTCAACAAATGTTCTGGCCTACCTATCGTTGGGATTACAACATCAATCGAATTTTCTAAGCCCTGCGTTTTAGAAGATTTTATATCAATATCCGACAAATCAACTTTATGCTGAAAAAAGCTCTTTTTCAATGAGCCTGTAATTAATGAATAGGTATAACTTTCTTTTTCGTACTTTTTAAAACACCATCCTAAAACCGCTAATCTTGGCTTTTTATAAAACTGTGCTACAAATTGAAATAACCGCTTATTAGAAGCTGTATATTGTATTTTATCAGAAAACTTATAGACTAAACCTGGTGCACTATAACAAAATAGTCCATTTTGCTGGCCAATTTTAGCAATAGCATTTAGTAGATATTCAAAATAGGTTATATGCTGAAAATGGGATTGAAACTTCAAAAGCACTTTCCCTTTAATACCACCAAGATCTGCACTCATTAGCCAGGTTGGGTATTGCACATTTCGCTTAACATTTATGAAAGGTAATTCATCTACATAGCCAATTCTATCATCTAAAAAACGGGTTTCTACGGCAAAAGATGCCATTATAAGATCATGGTGGAAAATTTTAGAAACCGAATCTTTATTAAAATTAGATTCTTGCCCTTCTTCCATCCATATGATTAGTTCTTCAGGAAAAAGCCCGGCCAATTCCCAAAAGGCTTCAGAAATTGTTGCGGCTTTTAGGCTAAGCTCCTTCCCTTCTTTCTTACAGAAAACTAAAGTTTTTGCCTGATTATGAACTAAAAAAATCATCTCTTTTCTTATTTCAGCAAATGTAAAACTCCGTTTTAAACTTCTTTGCTATCTTGCCATAAAAATAAAGTAATGTCTGTAAAACTCAGGCTCAAAAATTCGCTTCTTTACTTTTTAGATAAACTTCCCTCTAAATGGGGATTTTATTGCTACCATATTATTCAGCAAAAAATGGATAGCAATAATTTCGATTTAAAGCTTAATAGAGGACTTGGAGCGATGAATGTTATTTCTAAGATCTTAGCTGAAATCAATTCGAGTTTAGATAACAAAAGCATTACTGAAATTGGTAGCGGATGGCTTCCCGTTATGCCCTATTTATTAAAATACCAAGGAAACGCCAAATCGATCTACACGTACGACTTGTACGATCATTATTCGGCTGAAACTATAAAAGATTTCAACACCTATTTTGTCTCTAAAACAAACGCAAACATTGATTTATCTACTTTAGATGCTCATAACTTGCCTGAAGATATTCACTATTTCCCGAAAAAAAACATCATTGAAACAACTAAAATTGAAAGTGAGGTTATTTTTTCAAGATATGTTTTAGAACATGTTACTCCGCAGGACATTGAGTTAATGCATAAAAAATTTGCTTCAGAAATGCCCAAAAACTCCTTGATTATTCATCTAATTTCACCTAGCGATCATAGGGCTTATGTAGATCCTTCGCTTAGTATGCAGGATTTTTTAAAGTTTTCTGAAAAAGAATGGAAAGCAAAAATGACCAAATTCGATTATCATAACAGATTAAGACTTCCTGAGTATCTTGAGATTTTTGAAAAATGCGGACTAGAAGTCGCTTATTTAAATTATGATGTTCCCAAAAAAGACAGCGCAACCTATAAAAAGTTTGAAAACCTGAAATTGCATCAGGATTATCATAAATTTACGGAAGAAGAGTTAATGGCAGGAGCCATAAATATTGTTTTAAAAGTATAAAGATGTTTATCATAGCTGAAATTGGGCAGGCTCACGAAGGAAGTCTTGGTTTAGCCATTAGTTATATCGAAGCTTTGGCTAAAACCGGAGTTGATGCCGTAAAGTTTCAAATGCATATTGCTGAAGCTGAAAGTAGCTTGCAGGAACCCTTCAGAATTAAATTTTCCAAACAAGATGCCACCCGTTTTGATTACTGGAAACGAATGGAGTTCACTTTTGAGCAATGGCAAATCCTAAAAGAATGCTGCGAAACGAACAATCTTGAGTTTTTGGCCTCACCATTTAGTAATTTAGCTGTAGATCAATTAGAAAAATTAGGCGTAAAAAGATACAAAATCGGCTCTGGGGAAGTCAATAATTTTTTATTACTGAAAAAAATTGCTAAAACCGGCAAACCGATAATCTTAAGTTCTGGGATGAGTTCTTTTGCTGAATTAGACGAAACAATTGATTTTCTAAAAAAGGAAAAAATTGAGTTCTCGATTCTACAATGTACGACCTCGTACCCAACTACTCCAGAAAATTATGGGTTGAATGTTATTTCTGAATTAAAAGAACGTTACCAGGTGTCGGTTGGATTTTCAGACCATTCTGCAAATCCTTCCACCTGCATTGCTGCTACCGCTTTAGGAGCTGAAATTCTTGAATTTCACGTTGTTTTTGATAAAAATATGTTTGGCCCAGATAGTTCTTCTTCCATAGAAATAAATCAGGTAGCAGAGATGGTTCAAAATATAAACGCCATCGAAAAAGCAAAAAATCACCCGATCGATAAAAATGAAAATACTCAATTCAAAGACCTTAAAAATATTTTCGAGAAATCTTTGGCCGTGAATAAAGACCTGCCCGAAAATCATATCTTAAAATTTGAAGATCTAGAAAGTAAAAAACCAAAAGGCTACGGAATTAATGCTTCGAAATTTGAAGAAATTATAGGACAAAAACTGAAAAAGCCTTTAAAAAAATGGGATTTTCTAACTGAAGAAAGTCTGCACTAAAAAATAAAATATGCAAAAAAGAAAGATTTGCGTAGTGGTAACAGCAAGGCCTTCTTATAGCCGCATAAAAACTGCCTTGGCTGCAATCGACCAGCATCCAAACCTGGAATTACAATTGGTAATTGCCGGTTCTGCTTTGCTAGATCGTTATGGAAATGCTGTGGATTTTATAGAAAAAGATGGTTTTAAAATAAGTTCTAAAGTTTTTATGGTGCTCGAGGGTGAAAATCCTACCACGATGGCAAAAACTACAGGATTAGGTTTAATGGAATTAACCAATGTTTTTTATAATTTAAAACCAGATGCCGTAGTTACCATTGCAGATCGTTTTGAGACTATTGCTACCTCTATCGCGGCTTCTTACCAAAATATTCCATTGGTGCATATCCAGGGAGGTGAAGTTACCGGGAATATCGATGAAAAAGTGCGCCACGCCAATACAAAACTGGCAGATTTGCATTTGGTTTCCAGTGACGATGCGCGCGATCGTGTAATAAAATTAGGAGAAAATCCTGAAAAAGTGATCAATACCGGTTGCCCTTCAATAGATCTGGCAAAAGAAATTAATGCTTCAGATCTATATTTTAATCCTATTGAAAAATATGGAGGTGTTGGCCCTGAAATCGATTTCCAAGATGGTTATATTGTGGTTATGCAACATCCGGTAACTACCGAATATCACGAATCTAAAAATCAAATTTTAGCCACTTTAGAAGCGGTAGATGAATTAGGATTTCCTACATTTTGGTTTTGGCCCAATGTTGATGCAGGCTCAGATGGCACCAGTAACGGAATAAGATCTTATCGTGAAAAAATGAAGCCTAAGAATATTCATTTTTTTAAGAATATGGAGCCACAGGATTTTTTAGTACTTCTGAAACATTCAAAAACACTGATAGGAAATTCGAGTGTTGGCATTAGGGAATGTGCTTACCTTGGCGTGCCGGTTGTGAATATCGGTAATCGCCAAAACCGTAGATTACGAGCTCAAAATGTAATTGATGTAGAAGCCAATAAATCTGAAATCAAAATAGCTATAGAACAATCTATTGAAAGAAATAATCTCACTTCTTCCGATATCTATGGAAATGGCGAAGCAGGTAAAAAAATAGCTGATATTTTAGCTAAAACCGAACTTAGTTTCAGCAAAACAATTACTTATTAATAATTGAAATTTTGAATATAATAGGCATCATTCCTGCCCGTGGTAGCAGTAAAGGTATTCCCGGTAAAAACATAAAAACTTTATGCCACAGGCCACTTATCGCGTTTACGATTGAAAGTGCTCTGGAAAGTAATTATCTAACTAAAGTGTTCCTTAATTCTGAAGATGAACATATACTTCAGGAAGGAGAAAATTATACTATTGAAAACTACAAAAGACCTTTTCAACTTGCACAAGATGATACTACCAGTATTGCTGTAATTAAAGAGCAACTTGAAAATTTAATCAAAGAAGACCAAAATATTGATGCTATTTGTTTACTACAGCCCACTACTCCTTTCCGTAGAAAAAATTTAATAGATGATGCTATTACAAAATTTAAAGCTGGCAATTACGATAGTTTAATTTCGGTAAGAGAAATTCCGCATGAATATAATCCTTATTGGTCATTTAGTGATCGTGATGGGACTCTAGAGCTAACAGTAGAAAGAAAACAAATCGTTTCGAGAAGACAAGATTTACCAAAAACCTATCATCGCGACGGCGCTATTTATATCACAAAAACTGAGGTCATTTTAGAGAAGAGTTCATTCTTCGGAAATAAAACCGGTTTTATAGATACCACTGAAGATCCTTATGTAAATTTGGATACCATGGAAGATTGGATAAAAGCCGAAGAATTAATTAAAAAACTGAAGTAATGTGTGGTATTACCGGAATCATTTCAAGCAGAGGTAATTCTGCTTTTCAATTAAGAATAAATGTTTACTAAGTAAAATCAACTTGAATAAAATTAGCAAATAGTTTTTTTGAGCAATTATTGCGCTAAATATCAATTTAAGCTTTAAATCTTTAAAACAATTTTATATTTGAGTTTAGTTATTTATCCTAAAAATGAACTTTTGAGTAAAAAAATTTTTGTGCTATTGCCTGATGGCGTTGGTCTTCGAAATTTTGGATTTACGAACTTCACAAATCTGGGAAAAGAAAAAGGCTGGGACATCACATTTTGGAATCAAACACCATTTGAGCTCTCAAAAATTGGTTTAAAGGAGCTAAAACTGGAAGGTAAGCCTCATTTTTTAACCGACTTATATAAACGGGCTAAAATTGAGGCTGAATTAGAACATTTTACTGCAAAATTTAATGATCCTATCTATCAGGCATACAAATTTCCTCCGAAACTAAATTCTTTTAAAGCTAAACTGAAATGGAAAATCGTACAGTTTTTAGCTCAAAAATATTCAGGAGAAAAAAAACTGATAAAACTTAGGGAAAAATTAGCCAATATCGAACGAGGAAAGGACCTATATAAAAAATGTATTGAAACTTTACAAAATGAACAACCGGCTGTTGTTTTTTGTACCAATCAGCGTCCGGTAAATGCTTTAGCTCCTTTGCTCGCTGCGAAAGATTTGCGAATTCCTACGGCTACTTTTATTTTTTCCTGGGATAACTTACCTAAAGCAACCAAAGTAGTTAAGACTGATTATTATTTTGTTTGGAGCGATTTCATGGCTTCAGAATTAATAAAATATTATCCTGAAATTTCTGAAAAACAAATTAAAGTTACCGGAACTCCACAGTTTGAACCACACTTTACTCAAGGCTTGGCTGATTCTAAATCAAATTTCTATAAAAAATACAATTTAGATCCTGAACGGCAATATTTGTGTTATTCTGGTGACGATATCACCACGGCTCCGCATGACGAACTATACTTGCGAGATGTTGCAAAAGCAGTAAGGAGTTCAAATAATTCTGGTAAAAAAATCGGGATTATTTTTAGAAGATGTCCTGTAGATTTTTCAGATCGTTATGACAAAATCCTGGAAGAATATCAAAATGAAATTGTGTCGATAGACCCTTTATGGGAAAAGCAAGGATCGCAATGGAATGCAATATTACCAACCAAAGAAGATTTAGCTTTACAAACTTCGATTATCGCAAATACATTTATGGTAATAAATGTTGGTTCATCTATGGTTTTTGATTACGTAAGTTATAAAAAACCATGTGGCTACATAAATTATAATCCAATAACTGAACACCTAAAAAAAGATACCTGTAAAGTTTACAACTATGTGCATTTTCAGTCTAAACCCTCGAAAAAAATTGTTTTTTGGATCAATTCTGAAAATGATATTGAAGCTATAATTTCAAAATCTTTAGAAAAAGATACAACCGATATCATTGAAGAGGCAACCAAATGGTTTAGGAAAATAAACAAGCATCCCGCAAATAAAAGCTCCGAGCGAATCTGGGAAGCTTTAAATAAATTAGCTAAATGCACATAGGTTTTTTAACATCAGAATATCCTGAAAACGATAAGCCGACTGGTGGCATAGCGACCAGTATTTATCATTTAGCACAGGCACTTTTAAAATTCGGAATTAAAATCAGTATTTTGATTTATGATCAGGATGAAAATTCAGTTTCTGAAAATGATCATCTGAAAATTTATAAAATTAAAAGACGCCACTATAAATTCGGAGGATTTTATTTTTATAGAAAACATCTGCAGAATTATTTAAATTCTGTGATTCAGCAGGAAAAAATTGATTGTATAGAAATACCCGATTGGACCGGAATTTCAGCCTTTATAAAATTGAAATGCCCGATAATTCTAAAATTGCATGGTTCCGACGCCTATTTTTGCCATCTGGAAGGAAGAAACCAAAAAGCAAAAAATCGATTTTTTGAAAAAAGAGCTTATAAAAATGCAGATGCAACAATTGCAGTAAGTGATTTTGTTGGCAAAAAAACTAATGAAATATTCCAGTTAAATAAAGAATATAAGGTTATACATAACCTTATTCCATTAGATCGTTTTGTGCCAAATCACCAAAACATCAAACCAAATACAATTCTATACTTTGGATGTATCATTAGGAAAAAAGGTATTTTAGAATTAGCAGAAATATTCAATCTAATTATAGAAAAAATACCTGAAACTCAACTTATTTTAGCTGGCAGAGACGTTATTGATATTGTTGAAAAAGAATCGACCTTAAGTTTATTCAGGAAAAGACTTTCTAAAAGTGCGTTAAGACATTTAGATTATAGAGGTGTTTTAAACTATGATGAAATACAGGAATTAATCAAGGAAGCACATGTGGTTGTGTTACCTAGTTTTGCTGAAGCTTTCCCTATGACCTGGTTAGAAACTATGGCCTTAGAAAAAGCATTTATTAGTTCGAATATAGGTTGGGCAAATGAAATTATGATCGATGGAAAGACCGGTTTTACTTTTCATCCTAAAGATCATGTGGCGTTTTCTGAAAAAATTCTAAATCTCTTGTCTGATAATCAACTGGCTACTCAACTAGGAGAAAATGCCAGAAAACATCTTCAGGAAAACTTCTCACCTAAAATTATCGCTGAAAAGAATATAAAATTATATCAAAAATTAGCGAAAATCGATAGCTATAGTTATTGATTTTAAATGTTTTGCTATCTGAAAAATATAAGGACGATCCCTATAAAATGAGATGATATTCATTAAAAGCAAATCTTTAATTTCTTTCATCGTGTAAAATTCGGATATCTTTTTTCCTGCCAGTTTTTTTAGCCTGTTTTTAAACTCTTCTTTATTTTCTGATTCAGATATCTTCACTTTAAAGATTCCATCAGATTGTGAAGAAAAAATCCCGTATATCAGATTTTCAATAGTTCTTTTTTCATCATCTAGATTGATTTTTATTGAACAGTTTAACAATTCTGATTCTTGTTTAGCTGTCATTACTTTACCCCATCCGTCTGAGTTGACTTTGGTAACACCATATTCTTCAGCATATTTTAGATGCTGATGATTTAGTTGAACTATATTTTTAATCTGAAATTCTGTATTAAGCCCTGCTTTCTCTGAAACTCGATAACTCTCATGCCATTGATGTAACATCAAGATTTCTTCTTCATAGAATTCGACTTTAAATCCTGCATTTCTTAATCTAACATGAACATCGGTATCTTCAGCTCCCCATAGATGATAAAATTCATCAAATCCGTTTATACTTTTTAGCGCCTTTACAGAAAACATAGTAAGACCGGTTGCATGATGGTCACTATGACGAAATTTATCAAAATCTTCTGGTTTAATACCGTCGAGCTTATCTCCCGACTCAGAAAAACAGACTTTAAAATAAACTGACTGCTCTAGTTTCTGTAATGAGATCGCCGTCTTTACAAATTCAGGATGAAAAATCATATCGATATCGGCTACAAAACAAAATTCGGTTTCCAGATTTTTTATTACTGAATTTAGGGCTCTTGCTTTATTCCAAGGCTGAAATCGAGTTGCATGATTAGAATATTTTATGCCTGGATAATCGCTACATAACTCCTGAACTTTTACCGAAGTTTCCGGCTCGCTACCATAATCCACAAAATACACCTCAAAATTCTGAACACTTTGATTTTTAAGAGATTCAAAAGAACGCTGAACTCGTTTTAAATCACGGTTGCGGTATGGATAGATTATGGAAATCATTTTCTATTTAGAGTTTTCTTAACATTCTTCTTTATAGCAGTATAAGCATTCTTTAAAACAATATATTTAGCTAATACAATATGTTTAGGTTTTAACGCATTCTTTTCCTTAATAAGTTCAAATAGATCTATACTAAAAGGATCTAGATTTCTAGAATTATACACTTGCGCAATATAGCTATCTCTCATTCCGAAATATTTTTCCAGGTGAAAAACAGGCTCGTAAAGACTTAGCCTTCCGTATAGATCAAAAGTAAGTTGTGTTCGCATACATTTTGAGCAGACAGAGCAATTATTCTTATTAATAGATGCATTGGGATTTGTGCACACATCTAAATGCTTATACGTTAAAGGAAATTCTGAAATAAATAAGGTACGTTCTGTCCTTTTAAGATTTGAAACTGCAGAATGTATGGTTGTGGACTCTGTTGACAGTAACGGTAGAAGTAAAGTATCAAAATCCTGATTGTCCTTAGGGTTTAGCTTAAAAAAATCATATCTGTTTTTAGAAGCTAAATAATAATTTTTAATAGCTTTTTGAAGCAAAAGGATACAAGCTACGTTTCTAAGAGTATTAGTTTGTAAAAAATTTAATTTTAAAAATTCACTTAGATTAGAATCAACTTTAATTATTGGAAGATTTATATCTTTAGCGAATTCTTTTGCCTGCTCAAAACGCTCTTTAAAAATTCTTCTTGCTTTTTCTCCTCCAAAATCACCATGACTCCCAACATTAAAAAATGTTAAATATTCAATTTTAAATGGTTTATCTTCCTGAAAGTGTTTAAAAAATGTAGAAAAAGAATCTACTCCACAGGAAATCCCTGTTGCTCCAACATTTTGATTACATAAATTGCTACCTGATACATAATCTGATGTGATCTTTATTTTTTTAAAATGAGAATTTGATAAACAAAGTGCATCAATAAGATAATTGTTAAGATTATGCAATAATCTCTGAGAAATTTCCCCTTTTACATGAATATCTTTGTGATGTTCCAGTGCATAAAAAAGTACTGCTACAGTAAAAGCATCTAATCTTTCTGTGACGATAGATTTACTGAAACACGTGGGTAATTTAAACCATAATTCATCTGTCTTATCATCAATTAATATTGTAGATGAAATAACAACCTCTTCATTCCTCTCCAAAAATTCAGGTCTATGAAGAATAATCATAACTCATTTTCTATATTGCTATATTTCTCTAGTACTTGCAGTTTCACAAGCTCTCTTTCCAATTTTGGCTTTATATTAATTTTATTGTAATCTAAAGAAGATTCTTGTAAATATGGATTTTCTAAAACTTCTTCAATTAAATTCCGTATTTCTCGAACGTCTTCCGGATTATGAATAAGCAAACCATTAATCCCATTATTAATAATTTCTGCTGAGGCTCCTCCAGGATTGGATTGGATAGGAAAAGCGTCCATAATTATTGCTTCCAGTAAAGTATTGGGCATTCCATCTGATATGCTATTGCCTATATAGATCTTAGACTGTCCCATAAGTTTAATTACATCATTATGCCCAATATGCATTTTTATTTCAAAGTTATCCCAATGCAACATCCCATTATGGTTACAAAAATCTTCTACGATTTGATTTGCTCCAAAAACTACAATATTATAATCTTTAAGCATATCCTCTAAACCTAAAATAGCTTCAAGAATTATATTACACCTACCAAACTTTCCTTGATAGCCTTTAATAAGCAGGGTATTACGATCTTTTTGACTCTTTATGAATTGTTTGTAAATATTGAAATCATATCCACCACCAGTAGGAAAAGTTCCTAAATATTCACCATAAAAATTATTTTTTAAAGCTATATAATGATCTCTAGTACAGTCCGCAAACATATAATCTATCTTTGAAAGCGACCTTTTAATATCCATTAGATCACTTTTATTCTGCTTTCTATAATAGAGATCATTACCCCATGCCGAATACGCCCATTTCATACGATTATCCCTTTGCATAATCTTTAAGATAGGGAGTACTGCTGATTGAAGGATAAAGCTATGAACAAGATCTGGTTCGATCTCGTCTAGTTTCTTCCTAACAATTTCTTCTAATTTGCGTTCATTAAATTTTCCTATAAAATTATACAAAATAGGAAAAGATTTCTTCAGCATTTGCCTACCTGGATAATCCCATCTATAACGCCATCCTATAATTTGATGTACAAAATCAATTTTACTTATGTAGGTATTAGAGTCAAATACATCTATCCAATAAACTTCGTGTCCTGAATTTTCCAATTGTTGTACCCAACGAAAAAAATGTATGGATGACATAGAAATCATTAAAATTTTCATTCTATATTAAATCAAATAATTGAACTTCTTTTAAATTTAATTAATAATATATTTTTGGATATTGTTTTAATACCAAGTATGGTAATTGCTTTTTAATAAAAAAAAAATTATTAATCGCTTTTACTCTAAGAATCCTTTTAAAGATTTTATTTTTAAATAAAACACTAAATTTTGATGGCTTCTTATACTTATAATTGATAAGGCTTAAATTTTTAGCAGAGTTTTCAAAAATTACATTTTCCATCCACGGCTCATAAACATTTCCCATATGGTAAGCATAATTATTAAATGTTGTAAGCTTCCAGAGTCCAAAATCTTCAGCTGCTTTATCTAATAATCTTTCACTCTCTGCCCCCATTTTTGAAGGAACATATTTTTTAATATTATTTAATACCTTTTTTCTATATGTCGCAACAAAATGGCCTGCCCCAATACAAACTTTCATACCCTCTTTTTGGAGCCCTAAAATGTACTTTAAATAATAGTGATCTTGCTTTATATTCCAACCAATACTGTGATAAAACCTCTGCATTTCTTTTGGCTGATTAAGACTGAAAAATTGCAAGTTCTTATTTAATAGATTATCATAAAGTACAGTAGTACAATAATTTGAAAACATATTAAATTGAGGCACTAGCCCCACAGTACCCGCTTTAGGAAATGTATTAAAAATACTTAAAGTTTCTTCTTGCCAACCAGATAGAAAAATAGTATCTGCATCTGCAATCGTTACAAGATCAAAATTATGCCCTACAACTCCTTTATTAATCGCATTTAGCTTACCTATATTAGTAGTATTTATGACCTCCTGTATTTTCCCTTCTTTTTTTAGTCGTAAAAGAAAATTTTCAACTTCAGCACAACTTCCATTGTTTACTATTGTTATAAATGTATAACGGGGATTAATAGTAGAAAGAATTGATTCAATACATTTATTTAATATTACAAAGGAATCTTTAAAATATTGTTTTTGATGAGGTACATAAACAGGTATCAGGATTTGATGAAAAAATTCTGATGATTCTAATGGTTTATCTTTATTTGGATTATTGCCTAACCTCATTTAAAAATCCTTCTGTAATTTTTTATTATTTCAGATTTAATATTAAAATAGTCGAAGCTTTTCTTAGCAATTGCTTTATTTAATAATTGAGCTCTTTCTCTTAGATTTCCATCAACTATAGCTGCAAATATATGATGTTTAATTTCCTCTACGGATTCCGGATTGGAAATCAAGAATCCATTTTCTTTATGCTTAATAAGTTCTTCAGTTACATTGCCCGGATTGGACTGAATAGGAAAAACTTCATTTTTTATGGCTTCTATCAAAGTATTTGGAATCCCATCAGAAATACTATTACCAATATATATAGAAGAAATATTCATATAATTCAAGACCTGCTTATGACTTAATTCCTTTCTATCAAAAACTTTAAATGGCAATTTATTATTTCTAATATATTCCTTGACTTCACTGTGGGCCGCAAATACTATTACGTCCCAACCTTCCACATTCAATTTATTCCAGATTTGTTCTATTGCCTTAATAGCAAATAAGGCACGCCCAAATTTGTGCTGATAGCCCTTTACTAATATTATTTTTCTTTTATGAGATTTGAAATTCGAAATTCTATAACCCGAACCTCCAGGGATAATACCAAAAAGGTTATTACTATATCCCAACTCTCTAGCCAAAACCAAATCGCGTCTATTATCAACATGTAAATAGTCTATATGCTTTAAAGCCTTTTGAATTTTACTTTTATCTCTTTTGAAATTTTTATAAAAAAACAAATCGCTTCCCCAGCATGAATATACCCACTTAATATTCTTATATCTTTTTTTTGACAATGTATTTATAAGAGGGTAAGAGCAATGCTGCATTTCAAAACTATGTACGATATCTGGTCTTATTTCTTTTAATATAATTTCAAATTGTTCTGCCTCTGTAACCTCAAGTAGGCTTCTTAATTTTTGATGCAAAAAAGGTGCTTTTTTACTAAGCAAATATTCACCTTTCATATAAGACAATTTTCTATGTTTCCATCCGGTAAACTGTTGAATTTCTATGTTGGTCTTAATTTTACCTCTATCTAAAACATCAAACCAATATAATTCCCAATTTTGATCTTTAAGATTATCAATCCACCTGATAAAATGAATCGAAGGCATAGAAACAAATAAAATTTTCATTTTAACCAATTTCTTGTTAATCTATATACGCCCAAGCCCTTGATTTTTTGAAGACTAAAAAAATAGAGGATTTCAAGAAACCTGAACTTAATTTGATCTCTCTTTGTTATAAATCTTTTATGAAACAAGAAAGTTTTGAGTTCCTTCACTTCCTGCAAATTTATACAACCTGATGGCAAAAAATGATTTTTATAAAAATGGCAGAAGGTCTTTTTCAACGCGTCTCTACAAAGATATTTTTTTTTATTCTCTTCTTTCTCTACTATAGGGATTAAGTTATGGTAAAATCTAATTAAAGAATTTGCAACTACTTTAAGAAATGATATACTATAATTCGAATGTCTCTCATCATTTCGATAAAAGCAATCCGGAGAGATATTATCAATGACTAAAAAGTCCTCTTTTTCAGAACATAATAATAATCTTGAAGAAAATTCTACATCTTGAAGTCTTTTAAGACCTTCATCAAATTTCATACTCAAAGTCTCTTTTTTTATGAATAGAGAAGTAATTGGCCAAGGAATATCATGCCGAAGAAACATTAACAAATAACTATCTGAGCTTCCCTCTTCTATATATTTATTAACTATTCTATTAGTATCACCTGGAACTTTATAAAAAACGGTCATCTTAAAAATCAAAAAACTCTTAGTTAAGTTTGCAATCGCTATATCCACTCTTGTTTGTATAGCAATAGTGTGAAGAAGATCATCCGAATCTAAAAAAGTTAAATAATTCCCCTTGGAAAATTCTATCCCATAATTTCTACAAGCATTAGCACCTTTAGGTTTATTACTGGGACGATGATGATATTGAACTCTGTGATCATTCTTGCAATAAAATCCCATTAGCTCAGCCGTATAATCGTTAGAACCATCGTCTATCACTATACATTCCCAATTTTGATAGGTTTGGGCTATAACAGATTCCAGAGTTTCACCAATATAATGAGCTCGATTATAGGTTGGGATAATTATAGAAACTAAAGGATTATTCATTTAAAATTTGATCATAAAATGCTGTAAGCTTATTCCCTAAAACTGTTGAATCATAATTACTTAAAACAAACTTTCTTCCCTGTTTGCCCATTTCCTTTCTCAACTCTTTATCAGCTATAAGCAATTCTATCTTATCAACAAAACCAGCTATATTCTTTTCTTCAACCACAAAACCTGTTATATTATTTATAATTCCGTATTTCATCCCTCCTACATCTGAAACTATAACCGGTAATTCCATCGCCTGCGCTTCTTGAAGTACCAAACCCTGGGTCTCGGCACGGCCATGCTTATCATGTATTCCTGGGAAAACAAAAAGATCAGATTTGTCCATATAATCCAAAACATTATTTTGAGCAAGTGCACCTCTCAACTTTATACTATTTTCTAAAGATTTTTGATTTACATACTCTTCCAATTGAGAAAACATTTCTCCTTCTCCTATAATATTCACATTAATTGAATTACCATTTGCAATTAAGTTTTCTGCAATTTTCACTAACAAATCTGGAGCTTTCAAAGGAATTAATCTGCCGACAAATAAAATATTAAAATTTTCATTTTCCTGAAAATTATGCTTTTTGAAGTACTGAGTATTTAAACCAACTGGTAAAATTTCAATTTTATTACCTGGAGCTATTTTTTCTAAAAGAGTTTTGGTATAAAAACTATTAACCGTTAGCAAATCGACCTCATCAAATAGCTCTTTATATAAATAAACATATTTATCTAGGAATTTGGGGTTGATATCATACCCGTGAAAAGATGTAATTAATTTAGTATCGAAAAAAAAACCGAATGATTTCATTTCAGCCACATATTTCCCAGAAGGACCAAAATGAGCATGGAAAATATCGAAGGAAGCGTTTTTGATGATCCAGCGATAACGAGTATAATTTCTAAGGTTTAAAGCTTTTTTACCATATTTTTTAAAATTGAAAATCCTGAAAATTTTTCTAAAACTAATATGCTCGTGATTTTTAAATAAAAAAGTTAAAAACTCAATAAACCGTTCTATTTTCGAAATCTTTGTTTCTTCCCAATAAATAGTTTTATCTATTAATTTATAATCTAATATGTTCTTATGAACTATAGTATTAATATTTTTATTAAAAGAAAAAATCGTAACATCATGACCTTTTTTAATCAAGTCTACAATTTGATTAACTATGAAAGTTTCTGATGTAGCAGGAAAAGAGATTACAATAAATGCGATTTTTAAAGACTTCAAAATTATAAATTTTAAAAATTCAAATTATACTCTTTTAAAAGCTTATAATAATAAATTTCATTTTCTATACTTATCTTATTTTTCCACTCGCCATTTACTCCTTTATTAGGCAGTAAACCAACAGGATTATTAATAATATTAATCTCTGTTCTATTTTTCAATGTATGTGTATTGAAAAATTTCTTTCGTATTTTACAATATTCCGCATAAGGATTAGAAACTAAATCTTCATATCGAATAATAAGAACATTATCATTATTATTTGCAAATTCTAACCATTTTGTAACGTGAAAAGCCCAATGTTCTAAGATATTAAGATTTTTGAAAGATTTCTGAGACGGACTACCAAACCAGTCTATTTCCTCTCTCAAAAAATTGTCATAAGATAGTGCACTCATTTTTTTGTTTAAAAAATTATCGGTTTTCCAAATTGAATATGCTACCGAAAGACCATCTCTAAATATGTATATTTTTCTAAAATTCGTCTTATTTTTATCAGGAAAATAATGGTTCCCAAATAATAAGCCATATGGATTACCTTCATTTTTAACTCTTCTATTGCTCCAATGCCCCCAAGTTATTTGATCTATACTTAAATCCATACCCTCATAAAAATTAACACCTATAAAAGTCTCCAAAAGATGCGTTCCTGATCGAGGATGTGAATAAACCTTCAAGAAGTAATCAGATTCCATCTTTCTCTTTTTTAAGAAATTTAAAAGATTTTTAATCGTCATAAAATTTAAATTTATTTTCAACTAAAACTCCATCTCTTAAAATTTGTTCTTTACCAGTTCCAAAAAAATCACCACCTAATACCTCAAAATCAAAAGTATTTTCAATATCGTCTTCAACACCTTCGGAAGAAAAACATGTCAAGTGTATGGAATAATTGCCATTTGGTAATGGAAATTTTGGAATTATACATTTTAACTCTCCCGATTCATTTCGATCTAAAGCTACTTCTGAAGAAGAGAATTTATTATTGCATAAAAACCTTACCATTCCTTTATTATCTACGAATAAAAGACGAATGGCCACAGCATAAAGCTTAGCTCTGTTTTCGTAAAACATATGAAAAGAATATTTTTCTCCTGAAATCAAAGACTTAACTGATTGATTTCTAAAATCCAAACAACTAATTTGGGTAAACTTAAAAAATTTTCTCCCTTTTCTATCATTTCTATTTGCTAACTTTTCTTCATTTTTCTCATTGTTTCCTAATAAATAAAGATCTATTCCTTCATTTACATCTCCAATAAATCTTGTAGCACCATTTTCTAAAAGTAAAGATCTATTACAAAGCTGTTTAATCGATCCCATATTATGGCTCACAAAAAGCACCGTTCTACCTTCGCCGGTAGAGAGGTCTTGCATTTTACCGATCGCTTTCTTCTGAAATTCGGCATCGCCGACGGCCAAAACTTCATCGACTACTAAAATTTCAGGTTCTAAATGCGCGGCAACGGCAAAACCCAATCGTACACGCATACCACTACTATATCTCTTTACCGGTGTATCGATATACATCTCGCAACCAGAGAATGCTATAATCTCATCGATTTTAGCTTTAATTTCAGCCTTCGTCATCCCTAAGATCGCACCGTTCAAATAAATATTTTCCCTACCGGTTAATTCCGGATGAAAGCCTGTACCCACCTCGAGTAGCGAGGCAATCCTGCCTTTTGTCTTTATGCTTCCGGTAGTGGGGGATGTAACTTTGGATAACAACTTAAGCAATGTAGATTTTCCGGCGCCATTTTTACCAATAATACCTAATACTTCACCGGTTCTTACTTCAAAATTAATATTCTTTAGCGCCCAAATATATTCCTGGCTGGCTTTAGTAGATCTATCATTTACAGCACCTATCTGAAGATAAGGATCTTCTTTACCTCTTATTTGATGCCACCAACGATTAAGATCATGGCTTAACGTGCCTGTCCCTACCGTACCTAATCGATATTGCTTAGAAATATTTTCGGCTTTTAGAATTATACTCATACCTGATGAAAAATTATCTAATTTAAATTAGAGTTTTTAAATTCTAATTTATTCCTTCCAATCGCTACAATCCCAAGATAGCCGTTTCTCTACTTCTAAAATTGTAGGTAAAAAGAAATTTCTTAAAATATCTTTTTCAGGCTCCCCCATTTTAGAACTATAAGATATTTTGTTTGCAGTTTTTTCTTGATTGAACGGTATTTCGTTTACTCCTAAAAAATGATAAATATGCTGAAGACTGGATTTTTGGTCTTTTCTAAAATCTTCATATTTTAAAAATAGAACTTGCTCATTTGGAAAAGACTTTAATACTCTTTCAATTTGCTCAACGTACATCCCTCGATGGACATAAGAGCGTACCATATGGTATTTTTTGGTTCCAGCTTTTATCTCTTCAATTTCTTTCATGATGCATTCTAAAAAGCTTCTCTTTTCCCAATTGCGCCAGGTCTCCATATTGTATTGTGAAAATGCTCGATCTATAGGATTTCGTAACATTACAATAATCTTCATTTGGGGATTATGCTTTTTCATCCTTTCAACAGCGTATGGAGAATAAATGTAACAAGGTGTAATTTCACCATACATTTTCATCCTATTTTTTATCCTGTAAAAAGCACGTGGATTGGGTAAGTTATTATTTATAAAGCCCTTATCGTTATTAAAATAACTTATTTCCTTCCATATTGGCATAGCCAATTTTGTATGATCTCTAAGATATTTATCCAGTGCAGAAGTTCCTGCTTTTTGAACCCCAATAACTACAAAATCAAACATGAAACTACCAGGATAAAGAATATTTTCTTTAATCAATCTAAAATATTTGAAAGGATCCTTTCTTATATTATAATTTTTGACGCTTTTCTTTAAAGAATTGATTATATTCATCTTATATTTATTTTAGGCAACGTGAACTGTCTTTTAAGCCTTTTCTGAGTTGAAATAAAACGTCTTCTTCCGGGAGTGAAAATTTTAGCTCTGAATGATCTTCAAAAGCTTTAAAAGGTTGTTTTATTTTAATGGACTCAAAATAATCCTGAAATTTTACACCATCACCAAAAATTTTATTAGAAAACTCAATAAATGCCGCCGGTATACCATAGGCGTGTGCGACGATAATTCCATGTAAGGAGGACGAAATAATCTTTTCGCATTTAAGAATCTCTTTTGTAGTTTTTTCTATATTATCGGTAAGCAGATCTATTACATTTACTTCTGGATCTTTACCATATTTATTTTTGACTTCACGATAATCTACATAATGAGGAACAATCCCTACCTTGTAATCCTTCCTGACTTCTGGGCTATAAAATTCCGGCAACAACAATGCAGGGTCACCGTAAACTTCTGGACAATCAAAACCAAGCTCTAAAAGTCGTTCTCTGGTTTTTGGACCTCTTACTGCTCTAAAATCTGCATTAGCAATATCGTCTTTTAGATCAATTATTCCGCTTCCCCAAACAATACTATCCTTACTAGCATGAGCAAGTATACTCCCTATTCCTAAATAATTCTTCTTATTTAATTTATACCAGGCTTGTTTTTTGGGATGTACCCATTTAACCTTTTTACCCGATATTTTTTCAACTAAATACTTACTTAATAAATCTCCATAATTTTCTTTAGGTTTATTCTCGAATTTTATAGAAGACCAGTAAAATAGAGGTATTTTATTCATAGCTATACTGTATCAATAAAGTTTTTCTCTGTTCTGTTAAATACAATCAAACCAATTAGAAAGATAAATACACTAACTATAATTGTATAAATAAAAGACGTTAGATTAAAAATTCCCTCATCAAATATCATATAACGAAATCCCTCGATAATTTGGGTAAGCGGATTTAATTGTACAACCCAGGCAATATCTGGCATTTTTTCTTTTACCTGACTTAAAGGATATGGAACAGCAGAAATATAAACAAGTAAAGAGGTAGCAAAACCTATAAGCACCGTTAAGTCTCTATACTTGGTGGTCATTGCCGATATGATCATACCAAAACCTAAGCCCATTAGAGCCATTAACAATACATAAACCGGAAATAATACAATATTACTATTTGGCGAAATAGAAGTTCCTTTAAGAATAAAATAAAAGTAAAAAGCAATCAATATTAAAAGTTGTATTCCAAATTTCACTAATCCGGCTATTACTTTACTTAACGGAACGATCACTCTTGGAAAATACACCTTTCCAAACAGTGCCGCATTCTGATTAAAAGTATTTGAGGTACTTGTAAAACATTGATTAAAATAGTTCCACGCTGTTATACCTGTTAAATTAAATAAAAAACTAGGCACGGCTCCAGTTGAAACACTTGCTATATTATTGAAAACCAAAGTATATATAACCGAAGTAAATAACGGCTGGATAAAAAACCAAAGCGGACCTAATATTGTTTGCTTATAAACCGTGGTTATATCACGCTTAACAAACAAAATTAATAGATCCTTATAACGCCAGATCTCCTTAAAATTAAGATCTATTAATTTGCGCTTAGGCGAAATTTCATATAACCAATCATCATTCATTTTCGTAGGGAAATATTAAATACTTTTCTAAGCTTATAACCTCTTAATAAAAACTACTCAAACTTTCGTTTAAACTTTACCCAGGATCTTTTTAATTGCGATGCTGTTGATGGTGCCTCTCCATAACCATTGTTGTAACGATTATATCCGTAGCCATATCCATAGCCATAGCCATAGCCGTATCCATAACCGTAGCCATATTTTGCTCTATGCACAAAGTGATTAAGAACAAAACTTATGTTTTTTATCTCCCCTTTAGCATACTTTTGGTTAATTGACTCTAGCATTCCTCTTTTAGTATAGTCCTGTCTAATCATATAGATAGTCGCATCTGCATGTTTCACTAAATTTAATGCATCGGCTACCAAACCGATTGGAGGAGTATCTAAAATGATATAATCATATTTTTTTCTCAGCTCTTGTATAAGTAATTCCATCTGATCATTCATCAATAATTCTGATGGATTTGGAGGTACGGGTCCTGCCGTGATCACATCCAAAAATGGAATCTTACTTTCCTGGATAATTTCTTCTGAAGTAGCATCCTGTATCAAGTAATTACTTACCCCAAGATCGTTATTTAATCCAAAATCATCAAAGATCTTTGGCTTACGTAAATCGAGACCAACTAAGATGGTTTTACGCTCACTCATAGCAAAAACAGTTGCCATATTCATCGCACAAAAAGTTTTTCCTTCACCAGAAACCGAAGAAGTGATCAATAATGTTTTAGCGCCTTCTACTCCTTGCTTTTTGTACATAAATTGCAAACTGGATCGCAACCCCCTAAAACCTTCTGAAATCGAGGATTTAGGACTCTCAAAAACAGCCAGATTACTATCCATTTTACTCTTACCAATCATTCCTAAAATAGGAATCGGAGATAAACGCTCAACTTCCTGAGCATTATGAATATTTGTATTTAAAAACACTAATAAAAAAACAAAAGTTAACGGAATAACACCACCTACCATAACCGCCATCACATAGTTGAGCTGAGTGTTAGGTCCTATTCTGCCTCCTCCAATGTCTTTAGCTTTATCAATAATAAGCACATCACTTACATTCGCTGCTTTTATAAGTCCGGCCTCATTTCTCTTTTCCAGAAAAAGATTGTAAGTACTTTCACTGATATTGTACTTACGCTGAATTTTAAGTAAGTCCTGTTCCTCCTTTGGTAATTCTCGAATTTGCTTTTCAGCATTCGAAATACGTCCATTTACGTCTCTAATCTCTTCTTCTAACAGACCTCTGGAACTATTAATGTTTTCTAGTAAAACAGACTTAACACTATTGATCTGTCTGTCTATATCTGCAAACACAGGAGCTCCTTCTTTCAATGTATATTGATAATTGCTCCGTTCTTCAGCTAGAGTAATTAATCTTGCTACGGCAGAAGAAATACTTCCTTCACTAATCCCTGCTACTGATGGTGCTGGAATATTTGAGTAATCTGTCCTTGTTTCAAGGTAAGTTCTTAAGGTTCTATAATATGAAAGTTGACGACCGATCTCTTCTTTTCTTGAATCTAATTCTAGTAACTTAGAAGATAATTGCTGACTTTCAGCAGAAATATCTAATATCTCATTGTCATTTTTATAAGAATTTAGCTCATTTTCAACTAATCTTAACTCTCTTGATTTTACATTTAAGCTACTGTCAATAAAAGCGATAGTTTTAGTAGCAAAAAGGTTTTTACGAGCCAGCATATTGTCACTAAGCACTTTTACTGAACCATTTAAGTAATCTACTAACCGTGCTTTATTATTTCCTGTTTGAGCAAGTTGTAAAACTGAAGCGCCGTTGGATTCAGGACTTACTGAAACATTTTTATATCTGGAAACTGCAGAATCAAAATTCAAAAAGCTTATGTAGAATTTCTTCCCTTTCTGAAGAGCATTATCATTTCGCCTAACTACTGCATTGAGAAATGGAGTAGTTATCTTTTTTCCAAATTCGAATTGTTTATTAAATGCTGTTAGTGAAACACTCCTACCTTCTTTATCTTTAGATCCATAAGATTGAGCAGTAAAATTCTCTGGGATATCAGCTGATATTGTAAAACTATTTTCATCTACAACCTGGAAGGTATAATTAATCCCTAGTGCCTGAAACTTACTAGTATCTGCGATAACATCAAAAGGTGTGCTACCATAAGCATCTATTCGCTGGTATTCCCCATCTTCCTTATAATCTATATAAAATCCCAGTCGTTCTACAACTTCTTCGTTGTGCGTTCTAGATCCTAAAATGGTAATCGCCGTATTCACTTTATCTGAAGTTCCTCCCCAGTTAAATGTTAAACTGGTATTACTGGTAAAGAACGGATTTTGATCGTCCTTAATAGAGATTAAATTCTGTAAACGATATACGGGTAATTTTCGCACATTATTATAGTACGCAACCGCCAAACTTACCGTAATAGAAAACAGGATAAGCTTCCAGTAACTAATAACTTTAAGAACAAATCCCTTAAAATCGAAAGTTGAACCTACATCTGATATGTGATCGTCTTCATGCGCCATTATAGCCTTGTGAATAATAAAATTGATGTAGTCAATAGCGACACTACGGTTGCTATAGTTCTAAAACTCTCTAATCCCGTTGTTCCCGATCCCAACGATTTTTGTGGTAATGGATCGACAATAATTAAGTCGTTTGGCTGAATATAGTAATATTCACTCTTTACCGCATCCAAATTAGTCAAATCGATATGATGGACTTCTTCGCCATGCGGATATTGCCTTAAGATCTTTACATCTTCCCTATCCCCTACATCACTGATTCCGCCAGCATTAGCAATGGCTTCCATTATAGTCACTCGCTCTTTGTAAAGCACATTACTACCTGCACCAATTTCTCCTATTGTGGTATAACGAATACCTGCAAGTTTTACGGTAACAAAAATATTCGCTTCCTGCTTGAAATATTCAGATAAAAGTTGATCTTCTATTTTTTCACGTATTTCTTCTACCGTGTAGCCCATCACGTTGATCTCACCTAAAGTAGGTACTCGAATGTTCCCATGTTGATCCACAGCGAAACCATCGTAATACATTTGCTCTTCCCCGGTTGCATTAGCTATTCCTTCCCCGGTTGGATTAAACATTTCTACAATGTCCTGATCCAGAGCCTTTACGCGTATGCTTAACAAATCTCCTACTTGTAAACGATAAGGCTTATTTAAGCGGTGAACTTCTACAATGCTATCCATACTTGCCTTATCTTCCTGTAGGTAAGAAAGCTTTTTTGTAGAAATACATGAGGATGACAACAACGTGAGTGCAATTGCTAAGAGTAATAAAATTCTCTGCATAGGGGCTTCACAATTTTTTAACAAATATAATTGTTGTAGATTAATAATAAAATAATTAACATCAATCTCGATAATTTAACTTTATTTGCGGATAAACTGATCACTTGTGAATTACCTTTCTGTTGAAAATATAGCCAAATCTTATGGCGAACGCATATTGTTTACTAATATTTCCTTCGGAATTAACGAAGGTCAAAAAGTTGGTTTTATTGCTAAAAATGGTACTGGAAAAACCTCTCTTTTAAATATTCTTGCCGGTTTTGATACTCCCGATGAAGGAAATGTAGTTTACCGTAAAAATATTAAGACTGCATTTTTGCCGCAGGAGCCCGATTTAGATCCTAATCTAACTATTGAACAGACTATCTTTTCTGCGGAAAATGAAACCTTGGAAATTATTAAACGCTACGAAGCTGCTTTAGAAAATCCTTCAGATACTGAAGCTTATCAAAAAGCTTTTGAAGACATGGACGCGGCACAGGCCTGGGATTTCGAAACGCAGTATAAACAAATACTTTTTCAGCTTAAACTAGAAGATCTACAAAAAGAAGTCAAGAATCTTTCAGGAGGACAAAAAAAGCGTTTGGCACTGGCAAATATGCTGCTTCAAAAACCTGATTTTATTATCATGGACGAGCCTACTAACCATCTAGATCTCGACATGATCGAATGGTTAGAAGAATTCTTTAGAAAAGAAAACTTTACCATTTTTATGGTGACTCACGATCGCTATTTCTTAGAGCGTGTATGTAACGAGATAGTAGAATTAGATGAAGGTCAGCTTTATACTTATAAAGGAAACTATTCCTATTACTTAGATAAAAAAGAATCCAGAATAGAACTGGAAAACACTAATACCGAGAAAGCAAAACAGCTTTTTAAAAAGGAATTAGACTGGATGCGTCGCCAGCCAAAGGCTCGTACCACAAAATCGAAATCCAGAATCGACGATTTTCACGAAATAAAAGCCAAAGCTTCTAAACGTCGTAAAGATCACCAGGTGCAACTAGAAATTAATATGGAACGCCTTGGCAGTAAAATGGTCGAACTCCATAATATCTCTAAAAGCTTCGAGAACAAGACGCTTTTCGACAATTTCGACTATAATTTTCAGAAAGGAGAACGCGCCGGGATCATTGGAAAGAACGGAACCGGAAAATCTACATTTTTAAATATTCTTACCGGAAAACTAAAACCTGATACGGGTAAAGTTGTAGTGGGTGAAACCATTAAATTCGGGTATTACACTCAAAACGGGATAAAAGTAAAACCGGGACAAAAAGTTATTGATGTTATTCGTGAATTTGGTGATTTTATTCCGCTTAAAAAAGGTCGGCAAATTTCTGCTCAACAATTATTAGAGCGTTTTCTTTTCGACCGTAAAAAGCAATATGATTTTGTAGAAAAATTAAGTGGTGGCGAGAAAAAACGGCTTTATTTATGTACGGTTTTGATTCAGAATCCAAACTTTTTAATTCTTGATGAGCCTACCAACGATCTGGACATTGTAACTTTAAATGTTCTGGAAAGTTTTCTACTAGATTATCCAGGATGCTTATTGGTGGTTTCTCACGACCGTTATTTTATGGATAAGATCGTAGATCATTTATTTGTTTTCCCCGGAAATCAAAAAATTGAAGATTTCCCCGGAAATTATTCAGATTACCGTGCTTATGAAGGAAGCTTAGATGCTCCTGAAGAGCAGAAAGAAACCAGCGATAAAACCTCCAAAAACGATTGGAAAGACGGCAGCACAGGAACAAAATTGAGCTATAACGAGCAAAAAGAGTATCAAAAATTAGAGAAAGAGATCGCTAAACTCGAAAAGAAAAAAGAAGGTGTACAACAAAAGTTTCTTGAAGAGATGAGCGGAGAAGAAATCGATAAAACTTCATTAGAACTTAAAGATATCGAACAACAGATCGAAGCAAAAACCGAAAGATGGTTCGAGTTAATGGAGAAAATGGAAGGTTAGATTTGAGATTTGAGATCGCTTCGCTGTTAGAATATAGACATGTTAATTTGAAAATGTGATAATTTGTTGATTTAGTAATTTGAAAATGCACTAAACAAATTATTTTGAATGCTGAAAGATGAATTTTGAATTATTGTTTTTTCTGAGATATCTAAATTACAGGAAAGATTTCTCCATTCCGCTTTGCGCCACCTGCCTTCCGGCGAGGTAGGGTCGAAATGACAAGTTATAATTTATTTAGCGTTCAGTATAAACCATAAACTTCTAATTAAACCTTGCATCAATTAAAAGCTTATATAAAATTCCTGTTTTCGTCACAAAATCAGCACGGATTGCATTCGCCTTTTGTTTATGACCTGGTGACCAATTGTTTTTACGATAAAAAAAAGTATGCGGAATATTCCAAAATTAAAAACTATAAAACAGCGCTTTTAAATAACCAAAATGAGATTACGGTTACAGATTTTGGTGCGGGTAGTCGAATCTTTAAAAGCAACAAAAGAAAGATCTCTAAAATTGCTAAAGTTGCCGGAATCACTTCAAAAAAAGCAAAGTTTTTATTCAGAATCACTCAGTATCTTCAGTTAAATAACTGTTTGGAGCTTGGCACCAGTTTAGGAATTGCTTCAGCTGCTATTGCTTCCGCAGAAAATGTAAAATTAACTACCATAGAAGGTTGCCCGGAAACCGCGAATATCGCCAAACAGCAATTCGATAAATTTGCGTTTAAAAATATTGAGCTCAAAATTGGCGAATTTCAGCAGTATTTATTTGATCTTTCAAATTCTGCAACATTCGATCTTATTTATTTCGACGGAAATCATCAAAAATTGGCTACGCTTAAGTATTTCGAATCCCTTTTACCATCGGCACATAATGATTCGGTTTTTATATTTGATGACATTCACCTTTCCGAAGAAATGGAAGATGCCTGGCAAGAGATCAAGCAACATCCAAAAGTTCAGGTTACGATAGATACGTTTTATTTAGGTTTGGTTTTCTTCAGAAAAGAACAGGCAAAAGAACATTTTAAAATTAGATTGTAGATATAATCCTTTTTTGCGCAATTCTTTCACAAATAAACTGAATTAAAAATGCTACGAAAAACAATTCTAACGCAGATTGCGGTACTCTAAACCTAAAACCTGAATAAGTAATTATTGTTATACAAATAGTAGAAAAAATGAGAGTCAGGGATAAGCTTCTTGTTATCTTGTTTTTTGAAAAGAGTACAAATATCATCGCTAAAAATCCTAAGACATGATAAATAACACGGCCTTTTTCTAATACACCAGCTTTTCTATATTCAGCAAAAGGATTGAAAGCACTTTTTAATTTTTTTAAAATTATAGGTAATAGTAAGTCACTATGAGTTTTGATAAAATTCACCGTAGCATCCTTATATAAATTCATTTTACTTACTTCGTCATCCTTGTAACGATGCTCAGCATTATAATCAGCTAAAACCAGGGTTTCATCTGCTAAGTCTCCATTTACATTATTATGTAACTTCAATACATTTTTGTTCCAGCCTTTGGCCATAACAGCTCCTGTAGATGTTGTTAATAATAACGAGTTCGTTTCTAAAACCCAAGAATTTCTAAGCATCCAAGCTAAAGGAATTATTAGTATAAAAATCCCACCTAAGACAAATCGCTTAAAATCAACTTGTTTAAAAACTAGTAGAAAAAGAAATCCTAAAAATGGAAAAAATAAAAAATATGGATGACATATAATGATTAAACTACCTACTATTGAAATTGAAATTGTTTTCTTACTCGACCTAAGCGCATGCTTTTGAGTCAAGAGATATATAAAAACCGTAAATAGGAATAATGTTATAGGCTCAGAGAGAAATACCCGACTATAAATTTGCCAACTAGGACTCACGCAATATAGAAAGACAGTTATAACAATTGGCCAATAATCAAAATTTAGATTTTTAAGTGTTTTGTAAAAAATAAAAGACCCTACAATATGAAGAAGCATTTTAAACACTATCAAATGAGTTAATTTAAAACCAAAAAGAAAAAAAATTAATGAAATAGTATAGGGCCAAAAAGGTGGTCGCCAAGTGCTATATGTTTTGAAATCATAATCTTTCTCATCTATGGCTCCAGACTTAAAGTCATTCAACAATTCACCAGATTCCAATTCAAGATGTCCATAGTTTCCGGTTTTTAATAATGAAACCCCTAAATGAACATAATCCATGGCGTCACCATAGGAATTATATTTTTCGGCTTCTGCAACTCGGTAATTATAAAGTAAGACAAATAAAGTTACTAGACATAAAGAAAATGTAATTAGCTTTCTAATTTTCATTACTTCGAAAATGTATTATATTTTAGCACGCACCATAAAGCTCTAAATCCATCTTTCCAATTTATTTTCTTCCCTTCCTTATAGGTTCTTCCATAATAAGATATACCAACTTCATATATTCTTATATCAGGCCATCTACTCATCTTGGCAGTTACTTCAGGCTCAAAACCAAATCTCTTTTCTTTTAGATCTAAACTTTTCAGAATATTTGCATTAAACAATTTATAGCAGGTTTCCATATCTGTAAGATTCAAATTGGTAAAAGCGTTACTTAAAAGTGTTAAAAATTTATTCCCTATAGTATGCCAGAAAAATAAAATCCTATGGGCATTCCCTCCCATAAATCTAGACCCATAAACGACATCTGCTTTACCTTGTATTACAGGTTTTAACAAAATATTAAACTCCCCAGGATCATACTCTAAATCAGCATCTTGAACAATAATAAAATCTCCTTTACAATTTACTATCCCTTTATGTAATGCCGCACCTTTACCTCTATTAATATCCTGCTGTAAAAGCGTAATATCTAAATTATTATTCTCGTGGATAAAAGCTTGTACTAATTTTACAGTATTATCAGAAGAATAATCGTCTATTACTAAAATTTCCGTGTTGACCTCAAAATCCAATTTGAGATTTTTTAACTCAGTCAATACTTCAATAATAGTTTTCGCCTCGTTGTAAGCTGGGACTAGTATAGATAGTGTTTTCAATTACCGGTATATATAATTTTCGACTAAAATATAGAATTTATTTATTTCTTGTAACAAAAACAAAATCTTAGCGTCATACCTTTATAAATTGATTTTCTATGAGCAATAAGGTTATCGAAATTCGAAATATTATTCGAAATTTCCCTTTAGGACAGGAAGTTGTGAAAGTACTTAAAGGTATCGATCTGGATATAAATCGCGGCGAATACGTAGCATTTATGGGACCTTCGGGTTCGGGAAAATCAACTTTAATGAATTTACTGGGTTGTTTGGATACGCCAACTGGTGGTTCTTATATTTTAAACGGAAAAGATGTAAGCCAGATGACCGACAGCGAACTTGCTGAAGTTCGTAATAAAGAAATTGGTTTTGTTTTCCAGACATTCAACCTTTTGCCTAGAACTACCGCACTTGATAATGTAGCATTACCTATGATCTATGCTGGTTATTCTAAAGCAGATCGTAAAAAAAGAGCTGAAGAGGTTTTAAATAATGTTGGCCTTGGCGATCGTATGGATCATAAACCCAACCAACTTTCGGGTGGGCAACGACAACGTGTAGCGGTAGGACGAGCTTTAGTAAATAAACCTTCGATAATCCTTGCCGATGAACCTACGGGAAATCTGGACTCAAAAACTTCCGTAGAAATTATGAATCTTTTTGATGAAATTCACGCAGCTGGAAATACCGTTATCCTGGTAACTCACGAAGAAGATATTGCAGAGCATGCGCACAGAGTGATAAGACTTCGTGACGGAATAATAGAAAGCGATACGAGAAAAGAAATGGTGAGTAGTGAGTAAATTTCCTTTCAGCATTAAAAAATAGGCTTTGGTTTAAAATACTTATTATAAGTTTTTCAACCTCAATGATCAACTCCTAAGAGTTTACGGTTATTAGCTTTCTATAAAAATCTTAACTTTGTAAGCATAACTTAGAATCACAAGCTTGTGTTCGATCTAGATCAGGAAACCTATATTTATCTTATTATTATTGCTGTTGGATTGCTGGTATTTTCTATGGGCGCCAAACAGCGAAAAAAAAGACGTAGTGAAAATTTAGATTTTCGACGCAGATATCAGGCCCGCAAAAAAGAAGAAGAAAAAGAGAAGTAAACCAAATAAATGCACAATTTAGATTGTAACTTCGCTTTCTTATCGTTCTTCTGAAAAAATTACTGAATGAAAATTTACACAAAAACAGGAGACAAAGGTACCACGGCATTATTTGGCGGCACCCGCGTTCCTAAACATCATATTCGCATCGAGAGTTACGGTACCGTAGACGAACTTAACGCCCATATTGGTCTTATTAGAGATCAAAAAATTGATAAAATTACTGCGGAAGTTTTACTGGAGGTGCAGCATAAACTTTTCACCATTGGTTCTATCCTTGCTACAGACCCTGAAAAAGCGACCCTAAAAAATGGCGAATCCCGTCTTAATATTCCGCGAATTTCTGAAAAGGACATTCATTTATTAGAAACCGAAATGGATAGAATGAACGAGAAACTTCCAGAAATGACTCATTTCATTTTACCAGGCGGTCATCAAAGCGTGTCATTCTGTCACATAGCAAGATGTGTTTGTAGACGTGCAGAACGCTTAAGTGCAGCACTATATAATGAAGAAACTTTTGATGAAGAAGTTTTAAAATACTTAAACCGACTCTCTGACTACCTCTTTGTGCTGGCACGACTATTGACTAAACAACTGCAAGCTGAAGAAATTAAGTGGATTCCGGAGAAATCCTAAAAATTTAGCAATATACAAGCAAAAGTATGCTGTATTTACTAAGCTTTTGGCGCTTTTGCTTATGTTCTTAACAATATTGATTAAAAAACAGACTTTTTTCTTGGGTATTTCAGTAAAAAAATTATTTTTGCAGAAATTAAAAACCCGATTAACTAATGTACTGGACTTTAGAATTAGCATCTTATTTAAGTGATGCACCATGGCCGGCCACCAAAGATGAGTTAATTGATTACGCCATTAGAACCGGAGCACCATTAGAAGTAGTTGAAAACCTACAGGCCATTGAAGATGAAGGTGACTCTTACGATTCTATCGAAGAAATATGGCCGGATTATCCAACAGATGATGATTATCTGTGGAATGAAGATGAATATTAAACCACATTTGTACGTATAAAGTTAAAAGTCTCATTTATTAATGAGGCTTTTTTTTTGTGTACCTTTGTACCCCTAATAATAGGAAAACTATGAGTTTTTTAGAATCTGTATTAAAAGTATTTGTTGGCGACAAATCCAAAAAGGATGTCAAAGAAATACAACCAATAGTAAATAAAATTAAGGCGCTCGAAGCAGATTTTGAGGCATTGAGTTTGGACGAGCTTCGCGCTAGGACTACACAATTTAAATCAAAAATATCAGAGGCTTTAAAAGATGTAAATCAACAGATAGCAGATCTTGAAAAAGAAGCTGAAGAATCTGATGATATTACACGTAAAGAAGATATCTATGCAGAAATCGACGGACTTAAAGACAAGGCCTACGAAATTTCAGAAGGTGTTTTAAATGAAATCTTACCT
This sequence comes from Zunongwangia sp. SCSIO 43204, assembly GCF_019904275.1. Lineage (GTDB taxonomy): Bacteria > Bacteroidota > Bacteroidia > Flavobacteriales > Flavobacteriaceae > Zunongwangia > Zunongwangia mangrovi. The sequence goes on along the minus strand of NZ_CP063204.1, from coordinate 2,095,266 downwards.
GAAGCTTTTGCTACAGTTAAGGAAACCGCAAAGCGATTTGCAAACAATCCAACTTTAGAGGTTACAGCATCTGCATACGATCGTGAGATCTCTGCAGAAAAAGACTACGTAAACCTTGAAGGTGAAAAAGCTATATGGAACAATTCCTGGGATGCTGCCGGTAAACCGGTAACCTGGGATATGATACATTACGATGTACAGTTAATTGGTGGTGTAGCAATGCACCAGGGTAAAATTGCAGAGATGCAAACCGGGGAAGGTAAAACTCTTGTGGCTACACTTCCTGTTTATCTAAATGCACTTACCGGTAATGGGGTTCACCTGGTAACTGTTAACGATTATCTGGCAAAACGTGATAGTGCCTGGATGGCGCCAATTTTCGAATTTCATGGTTTAAGTGTAGATTGTATTGATTATCACCGCCCAAATTCAGCTTCACGTAGAAAAGCATATAATGCTGATATTACTTACGGTACCAATAACGAATTTGGTTTCGATTATCTAAGAGATAATATGTCACATGCACCAGACGATCTGGTACAGCGCCCACATAATTATGCGATCGTCGATGAGGTGGATTCTGTTTTAATTGATGATGCGCGTACGCCACTTATTATTTCTGGACCTATTCCTAAAGGAAATATTCACGAATTTGATCAGTTAAAACCTGCTGTAGCTAATATTTATGAAATTCAACGTAAAAAAGCGACAGAATTTCTTCAAGCTGCAAAAAAGCTGATTTCTGAAGGTGATGAGAAAGAAGGCGGATTACAACTTCTACGTGCTTACAGAGCTCTTCCAAAAAGTAAAGCTTTAATCAAGTATTTAAGTCAGGAAGGTGTAAAACAAATTCTTCAGAAGACAGAAAATCATTACATGCAGGACAACAACCGCGAAATGCCTAAGGTTGATGCCGAATTGTATTTTACCATTGAAGAAAAAAATAACCAGATCGATCTAACCGATAAAGGTATCGAATATCTTTCTGGACAGGATGACCCTAACTTCTTCGTGATGCCAGAAATTGGTATGGAAATCGCCAAGATCGAAAAAGAAGGTCTTTCTAAAGAAGAAGAAGCTGAGAAAAAAGAAGAACTTTTCCGCGATTATAGCGTTAAAAGTGAGCGTATTCACACACTTCGCCAACTTTTAAAAGCTTATACCCTATTCGAAAAAGATACCGAGTATGTGGTAATGGATAACAAAGTTAAAATCGTAGACGAGCAAACCGGTCGTATTATGGACGGGCGTCGTTATAGCGATGGTTTACACCAGGCGATCGAGGCAAAAGAAAATGTAAAGATTGAAGATGCTACGCAAACTTTTGCTACAGTAACACTTCAAAATTACTTCAGGATGTACCGTAAACTTTCGGGTATGACCGGTACTGCGGTAACTGAGGCTGGAGAATTCTGGGAAATCTACAAACTGGATGTTGTTGAAATTCCAACCAACCGACCTATTGCAAGAAACGATAAAGACGATCTTGTTTACAAAACAAAACGTGAAAAATATAACGCGGTGATCGACCACGTAACCGATCTTTCCAGAGCTGGAAGACCGGTGCTTATTGGTACAACTTCCGTAGAAATTTCTGAGCTTTTAAGTAGAATGCTTAAACTTAGAAATGTACCTCACAATGTCTTAAATGCGAAATTGCATAAAAAAGAGGCCGATATTGTTGCTGAAGCTGGTAAAGGTGGTATCGTAACCATCGCAACCAACATGGCAGGTCGTGGTACCGATATTAAACTTTCTAAAGAAGTAAAAGACGCCGGTGGTTTAGCGATCATTGGTACAGAACGTCACGATTCTCGTCGTGTAGACCGCCAGTTAAGAGGTCGTGCAGGTAGACAGGGAGATCCAGGTAGTTCTCAGTTCTACGTATCGCTAGAAGATAATTTAATGCGTTTGTTTGGATCTGAAAGAATTGCCAAGCTTATGGACCGTATGGGTCTTGAAGAAGGTGAAGTGATCCAACACGGAATGATCTCTAAATCTATCGAAAGAGCGCAGAAAAAAGTTGAAGAAAATAACTTTGGTATTCGTAAACGTCTGTTAGAATATGATGATGTGATGAATGCGCAACGTGAAGTGATCTACAAACGTCGTTACCATGCTTTATTTGGTGAGCGTTTACGTGTAGACCTTGCGAATATGATATTCGATATTTCTGAATTAATTTCTGAAACGAATAAACAAGCCAATGATTACAAGAATTTCGAATTCGAATTGATTCGTTATTTCTCTATGAGTTCGCCAATTTCTGAGGATGACTTCGGAAAAATGAATACTCAAAAGATCGCTGGCGAAGTTTATAAAACGGCTTACGCACATTATCAGGAAAAAACGAAGAATAGTGCAGCCAGAGCATATCCTGTGATCGAGCAGGTTTATGAAGATGAAACCAATAATTTCGAAAGAATTTCGGTTCCATTCTCAGATGGGCAAAAAACACTTCAGGTAGTTACGAATCTTGAAAAAGCTTACGAAACAAAAGGTGAGCAATTAATCAAGGATTTCGAGAAGAATATCACTTTAGCCATTATCGATGATGCATGGAAAACGCATCTTCGTAAAATGGACGAACTAAAACAAAGTGTTCAGTTAGCGGTACATGAGCAAAAAGATCCTTTGTTAATTTATAAATTCGAAGCTTTCGAATTATTCAAAGCGATGTTAGAAGATGTAAATCGTGATGTAATTGGTTTCCTATTTAAAGGAGAAATTCCTGAAGGAAATATGACTAATATTCACGAGGCCAGAAAGCGTCGCCAGGAAAAAATAGAAGCTTCTAAAGAAGAAATTCAGAATCTTGATGAGCGTGCAGCACAAAGTCGTTCAGCAGGACAAGCTGCCAGCGGTGCTCAGCAACCTCAGCGCCCACAGGTAACCGAAACTATTAAACGCGAACAACCAAAAATTGGTCGTAACGATAAAGTAGTAATTAAACACGTTACCAAGGGTGAAAGCAAAACGGTAAAATTTAAGCAGGCCCTTCCGCTAATTCAAAGCGGCGAATGGGTTGTTGTCAAGAAAGCTTAATAATTTATAGATTGAATCTAAAAAAAGCTGTCTTTATCAAAAGGCAGCTTTTTTTTATTTAGGATGTTTAAATAGGCTATAGAAAAATTTAAAAAATGTCATTTCGACCCTGCCTAGACGGCAGACAGTTGAAGCCCAGCGAAACAGAGAAATCTATAAATCTTAAACACCAATTCTCCACTAGTCTAAAAATCTATCTGTAACTATCCAATCTTAGCAATGGCTTTCTTATTTTTGTTTCACTAAAATGGTTTACCTGTAATGAAAAAATTTAAGGTTGAAGTTAAATGGGGAATCACTTTTGTGATCGCTCAACTTATCTGGATAGCTTTCGAGAAAATCATGGGTTGGCATGACGAAAATATCGATGTACAGGGAGTTTACTCCTTATTTTTTGCAGTAATCGCCTTTTTAATTTATTACGCAGCTTTAAAAGAAAAGCGTGATAAATATTTCCAAAATGAAAAATTTGGATGGCAACAGGGCTTTATAAGTGGCGTAATACTAACTGGAGTTATAAGCATTCTTACTCCGCTAATTCAATATTTTGCAGTGACGGTTATTAGTCCGGAATATCTTCAGAATATGATCGCTCTTTCTGAAAAACAAGGCATGACTCCTGAAAATGCCGAAATGATGCATAGCCTAAAAATGTATATTTTTATGCAGATTTTTAATGCGCTGGCCATGGGAATCGTAACCGCAGCAGTCGTGGCCTTAATCACTAAAAAGAAAGAGAAATAGACCGTTACAAATTCAAGCCTTCATAATTCTGCCTATTATCCCAAAATGAAACAATTTCAATAGCATCACTATTAATCTCATAAAAAACTAGATAAGCTTTCATAGGTATAACCCTAGTACTTTTATTTGAAGTTAATCTTCCTATATGCTCGTTTTGAGAAAGAGTCAACATTAAATCCTCTACCTGATCGAGTAATTTAAGGCTATATACATTAGATTTATTTCGCTCTATGTAGAACTCTAGAACACTTTGAAGTTGGAATCTGGCATTTCGAGACCAAATTATTTGTTTTCGAGCCATTGCCTCATTTCAGAAATAACCATCTCGTTATCGAAACTTTTGTTACTATTAATTTCTTTGCGACCTAAAGCTATAGAGTTTTCTTGCTCAGAATTAAGCTTAAACAATGAGCTTTCTGAAGCATCAAACAAGGTTTCTATAGCTTTTAGAAAATTTAAATCTTCTGAAGCTTTTATTCTTGAAATCAAATTATTTTTTATCTGAGTCGTCTTATCCATAATTTCAAGCTTGCTTTTTATAAAAATAAGGATTTAAAATTAATTATATAAAACTTCTTAGCGTCGAGCTAAATCTTCAGCAACAAATTAGGATCGGGACAATTTTCAAGATAGAAATCTAGGTCTTTTTTAGAAGCTACACCGGGATAATCCCCTTTATTTTCCTGAAGATCTCTAATGATCTGAAAATGTAAATGTGGTGCATAATCACCATTTTCTTCCGCAGCGCCAAGTTCGGCTATTTTTTCCTGTGCTTTAAACTTCTGCCCTACTTGAAGACTTTCTAATGACTTTCTGCTTAAATGACCGTAAAGTGAGTAGAACACCTCATCTTCAATCGTATGCTTTAGAATAATTGTTGGACCATAATCACCAAAATTAGCATTATCCTGAAAGCTGTGAATTTCGCCATCTAAAACCGCAAGCACATCGGTTCCTTCCGCAGTCCAAATATCCAAACCAATATGGATATTTCGGTTTAAAAATTCATCTACATTTTTATTGAAAAGCTGGCTACGCTGGTAAAGTTTTCTCACTTCGTTATAACCACCAAAAGCAACCTTTTTACCAGCCACTTTAAGATTATGATCTATAAATACCGAAAAAGCTTCAGAAGAAAGTTGCTCTAATTTTAAAAGTTCCGGGTTATTTGCAGACAGGTCGATGGCAATAAAATCTTCCTGTTTAAGATCTCCTCCAACAACCGGGGTAAAACCTGCAGTTAACCCGGAAATATATTCAGCGAAATTAGCTTTCATAGATTGCATTTTCGCCAAAAGTAATCTTTGCGTTCTAATTTAGCAACACATCGCTAAATCTTGCTGAAATACTGATTTGTGCATCAGAATTTGAACTTTTAAAGTATCCTTTTAGAATCTCGTTATCGTAAGAAGAAGTCTTATCTACTTTTAAAGTCCCCGGATACTCTACGTCACTCTGATTTCCATTATAATTAAACCTAAAAGCAGACTGTGGTAACTTCAATTTAAGATCACTATTCTCTAAGGTAATATCAAGATTCTTAAAACTACCGCCTAAATTTTTGATCGCTAAATTCCCAAAAGTTCCAGATAGAATCCCAACTTCACTTAATCTATTGATGTTTACATCACTACTATTCGAAATCAATTTTATACTTCTGGCAGCGTTAATATCACAGCTTGGCAAATAAGAAGCGTTTAGCACTCCGTAATCCCAATTTGAGATCTTAACGGGAGTATACGAAACCTTAATGTGGGTATCTTTCCCGGTGATTCTGTTCGCTTTAAAGTTTGCATGAGATAATTCTGCCATAAGATTATCTGCATTATCCAATTCTACCTTACCATATCGCACATTAAGGCGTATTTGTGCATTTTTAGGCGCTTTTATTTTAATGGTCTTTTGAGCTTTAGTGCCTTCTTTATTACGATTTACCACGATTACTTTAGACATATTTTGACCTGCTGCTTCTTTAGCGGCCATTTTTTCTTCAAAATTCTTTCCCCAGGCTTCCATTTTTTTACCGAAGGATTCTCCCCATTTCTCCATGCTGGCTCCAAAAGAATTCCCCCATTCTTCCATACTTTTTTCGAATTCTTCGCTATCTCCTTCTACGTTCTTTTCAAAATTTGCAGCCCATTTTTCCATTTTCTTTTCAAAGTCTTTTCCAAACTTTTTATCCACCTGCTTTTCGTAGCGCTCTAAATATGCATCCCCTTCTTCCTGATAGGCTTCATAATCAAAATTTATAGCTCCCATATTTTCGAAAAGATCTGGAGGCAAAGGATTTTCAGAAATATTCTGTAATATTGGATTCACCAAATTATTCATTATAGGCCCCATAATTTCTGGTAATTGAGCTAGAGCATCATTAAGTTCAGCTTCATTAATATCCACATCCCAATTTACATTCATATCAGATTTTGATGAAATCTGAACCTTATTTTTAGACCCATTGGTAGTTAACTTCCAACTATCCATCATTTTAGTGGCCTCGTTTTGCGGAATACCATCATTTATAAAAGCTTCGATCGCTACGCTGTTCTTATCCCAGCTTTCGATGATAATATTGGTGTTCTTAGCATCTACATCTACAATAACATCACTATTCACATTATAGTTTCGTTGCATCATATCCTGTGCTGAGACCGAAAAATTAATAACGCATCCCAAAAGGAATAATAAAATATAATTAAGCTTGTGCATTTTCATAACTGTTGTCTTTTGATTCTTTAATTTCTTTTAGCTTTTGTTTTAGTTTGAACAACAACTCTAATCTAAGCTGTAAGTTAGCGACCATGGCTTCGATGGTTTGTTCATTAGGCCCTAACTCATTTAATTCGTTATTTAATCTTTTGTATTCTTTATCCAGCTCTGCCAGTTGTTTCATAAAAGAATCGATAAGCTCCTTATTCTCGTTATTCACATCTAACTTTGCCAACTCCATATTAAGGCTCGCCATATAATAATCTTCGATCTTTTTATATTGTGGCGATACATCACTTAGCTGAAATTGTTTTGCTGAATTCTCTGTTTTCTTTTCTTTCTCTTCTAAAGGATTTTCTTCTGAAGTTTCTACAACCTGAGTTCCATAAGGATCTACTGAAGTACCCGAATTAAAGTAGAAAAACCCTCCTGCTGCAAGCGCTACCACAAGTATCGCTGCGATCTGTAAAAACCATTTACGCCCTGCAGACTTTTTCTTTTCTGGAAAGGCTTTATTCAATCGATCTGCAAATCTCGATTGATGTCCTTCTGGCATTTTAAACTTTCGGCTTTCTTTATCCTCCTGCAGCATTTTTCTAATATCCTGTCCCATATCTCAATTTTTTATGTGTGGTTTTCTGTTAGCTAAACAGCTTACCTACAATTTTGTTTGTCTGTTCATTCTTCCCGATTGTTCTTCAAGATTCCTGATTTTCTCTTGCAATTTTTTCTTTCCACGATGTACCAGCGTCCTGGAAGCCACCTGGCTAATATTCAGAATTTCTGAAATCTCTTCATGATCGTATCCTTCAACTAAAAATAGCATTAAAGGATAGCGATACTTTTCTGGAAGCTCGCTAATCGCTTGCTTAATGTCTTCAACAGTAATGCTGTCGTTAACATTCCAGTTCTCCTCTTCGTCGACGATTCCAAGAACCTGCTCGTTCATCGCCACCTGTTCCAGCTTTTTAGCTTTAAGCTTGTCCAGACATTTGTTTATAACGATTCTTTTAAGCCAGGCGCCAAAGGTGACCTCTCCGGTAAATTGATGCAGTTTTGCAAAAGCCTTAATAAAAGCTTCCTGCATCGCGTCCTCAGCTTCCTGGGTATCGTTCATAAACCGTAATGCCACATAATACATACCTTCACAGTATTTATTGTAAAGCTTAAGCTGCGCTTTGCGGCTGTTGTTCTTACAATCTTCTATTAACTGATGTTGTAACAAAATGGTTTTTTGATTGGTTGTTGTTCACTTTAAAGACGAATCAAAATTCGCTATGTTGCAAAAAGTATATTTTTTCTGAATAAAAATGTAGAACTCTAATTATATCCTTATTTTAATACTTTAAAATCTGCATGCTTTTTGCCGAATATAGATCAAATATAAGCTTATGAATAATAGCCTGAAGTTACTACTTAAAATTTTAGGAATCAGTCTTTTGGTGATCGCCGTAATATTTTTTGTTGTTCGCTATAATACTAAAGCATACAGTCCAGAGGATTCTGTATCCTACACTAAAAATGATCTTACTTTAGAAGTTTATTATAACAGACCTTATAAAAAGGGAAGAGAGATTTTTGGGAATCTGGTAGCTTACGATTCTGTTTGGCGTACCGGCGCTAACGAAGCTACTATTTTTAAAACGAACAGGGATATTATGGTAGATGGTAGTTTATTGGCTAAAGGAGAATACACGTTGTGGACGGTTCCTAAAAAAGAAAGCTGGGAAATTATCTTTAATAATAAAATGTATCCCTGGGGAATCGATCTTGACGGAAAAGTATACCGCGACCCAGAATTCGATGCACTAATTATTGAAGTTCCATCCAATAATCTACAGGAAACGGTAGAACAATTCACTATTTATTTTGAGCAAGCCAATGATTTTGTTTTTATGGCTTTAGCCTGGGATCGCACTAGCATTGCTGTGCCTATAAAAATAAAAGAGACTCCTACTATAGAAGCCTCTTCAGATAATTAAGTCGGTTTTTATCGAATATTAATCTTCGTCGATCAAAAGATTTAAAGTCACATCGATATTATCTCTTGTCGCTCTAGAATAAGGACAAACCTCGTGAGCTTCGTTAATAAGATCCTCACCCTTTTCAACCTCTATTTCTGGAATATAAACATCAATAACTGCTGAAAGATCCATCTCTTTATCATCATTTTGCTCAAGATCTATTTTCACCGTTACACTGTAATCCCCCAGGTCTACATTCGCATTTTTAGCGATCATTTCTAAAGCACTACCAAAGCATGCAGAATATCCTGCTGCAAAAAGTTGTTCTGGATTTGTATGTTCTCCACCTTCACCGCCAAGACTTTTAGGCATTGAAAGTTGAAGATCTAATATCCCATCGTCACTGGTTGTTCTGCCTTTTCTTCCACCTTCTGTGGTTACCTTAGCTGAATACAAAGTTTTCATTTTTTCGAATGTTTTATATTATTCCTTATCAATATACCATTCGTAAAATTCGCATTCAAAAAATGTATTCATAAATTTGTCATAAATAAGTATTAGCTTGAAGAAGCCTTCTAAAAAATCTGCCATCTCCCAGAGTCATAGCATTCCTGCTTCAGCAAATGTTAGCAGTAGCGCTGCGGAAAAAATTAAATTACTTCGGAAGAAAAAACAGGATCATACCAAAATTTTAGATCGGCTGCTTCAGGGGAGTCAAACAGCCTTAGGGCAAGCGATCACTTTGGTTGAAAGTAATAATCCAACTCACCAGGAACAGGCTTCAGCTATTATTGAAGGCGCCATTGCTTCCGCAGGAAAATCGATAAGGATTGGAATTACCGGAGTTCCAGGCGTGGGAAAAAGTACTTTTATTGAAAGTTTTGGTAGTCATTTGCTAAAATTGGGCAAAAAAGTAGCGGTTCTTGCAGTAGATCCCAGCAGTAGCATTTCTAAAGGGAGCATCCTGGGCGATAAAACCCGAATGGAAAATCTGGTGAAAGAAGAAATGGCATTTATACGCCCTAGCCCATCTGGCGATTCTCTTGGCGGTGTTGCGCGTAAAACAAGAGAAAGTATTATGCTATGTGAAGCCGCAGGTTTTGATGTGATTTTAATTGAAACTGTTGGTGTTGGGCAAAGTGAAACTACCGTGCACAGCATGTGCGATTTCTTTTTGTTACTGAAATTAGCAGGTGCAGGCGACGAATTGCAGGGCATAAAACGCGGAATTATGGAAATGGCAGATGCCATTGTGATCAACAAAGCAGATGGTGATAATATTAAGGCCGCAAATACTGCAAAATTAGATTTTAAACGTGCTTTGCATTTATACCCTCCAAAAGAAAGCAGTTGGACTCCAGAAGTTTTGCTTAGCAGTGCTTTATATAATGAAGGTATCCCTGAAATTTGGAATCTCATACGATCTTTCGAAAAAAAGACCTTAGAAAATGGCTATTTTGAAGAAAATAGAAAGCAACAAAGTAAGTTTTGGCTGTTACAGAGTATAAACGAACAGCTAAAACAGTCTTTTTACCAGAATCCCGAGATAAAAACAGCTTTAGAAGAGCAATTACAGGCAATATTCGATAAAAAAACCTCTCCTTTTATCGCTGCAAAGCAGCTCTTGGAAAAGTATTCTAAATTATAGAAAATTGGCTTTATACCAATTTATCTGTCGTTGCAAACCATCCTTCAGAGTTGTGGTTGGATGGTAGTCTAAAATTTTCTTAGCTTTATTAATATTGGCGCGCGTATGCCATTGGTCACCTTTTCGTCTAGGCTTAATTTCCAGTTCGATCTTTTTACCCAAAAGCTCCTCTACATAATCGATTCCCTCCTGCGTGGTATATTCGGCCTCGGTACCAAGATTGATAATTTCTCCGTTTAGCTCGTGGTGCTTTTTCACAGCTGTAAGTATGCCTTCTAAAATATCACCAACATAGGTAAAGCTCCTTAAATGTTTCTCGCTTCCACTAAACAATGGAAATTTTTCGTTATTAAATGCGCAGGCAATTAATTTGGTATATAATTTTTCAGGACGTTCTCTAGGGCCGTAAACCGAATATAATCGAAGTGAACTACTGTTCAATCGCTTGGCTCTGGATTCGGCTAAAACCAATTGTTCTGCAGCTAGCTTGGTCACACCATAAAATGAAGCAGGTTGTGCCGCAGCTTCTTCAGGAAAGGTTGCTTCTAAACCGTAAACCGAAGAGGTTGAAATATTAAAGAAATGCTTAAGCTTTTTATTTTGGTGAGCAAATTCTATTAAATTCTGTGTAGCAATAAAATTGTTCTGCAGGTATTGGTCGAAAGTGCTGGTTGCTGAGATTCCAGGTTGCGCTGCAAAATGAATTATAAAATCAAAATCGCTGGTTAGCTTCTGGAAATCTTCAGTATTGCGAAGATCTACTTTTATAACCTCGATGTTATTTTTACAAAGACTTTCAACATTTAATTCTTTCAGCTTAACATCGTAGTAGTCTGAAAAATTATCAACTCCAACGACTTCGTAACCTTCTTTATTTAATGCTTCAGCAGCATGAGAACCTATAAAACCGGCAGCACCGGTAACCAAAACTTTCATAATATAAAGTCTTAAATTATCAAAAATCTGAAAATTTGCGGCGGCAAAGTACAATGATTATCATTAAAAAACGATATTTCTTGTTATTACCTTCTTATTTTTTCTTTTAAAAGATACATTTGCAATCAATTTATAAACTATGGAATATCAGTTTACGATCGTTGTTCCCATCTACAACGAGGAAGAAAACCTGGAACGTTTAGAGCAACAATTATCTAGTTATCTTACTATTGCTGCTAAACCTACCTGTATCTTACTGGTTAACGATGGTTCTTCGGATAATAGTTTATCGATGATCGAAAAAATTTGCGAGCGTAATGAAGCTTTCTTTTTTATTTCTTTTGAAAAAAATTGCGGACTAAGTGCTGCGATAAAAGCCGGATTCGATTATGCCGATACTCCGCTTATAGGTTATATCGATTCAGATCTACAAACAGATCCTGAAGATTTTAATCTTTTAATGAAGGATATAGAAGAATATGATTTGGTAACGGGTTGGCGCGCAGATCGTAAAGATTCTTTTGTAAAGAATATGTCCTCGCTTATCGCAAATGGTATTCGTAAAAGTTTTACGCATGATGGAATGAACGATACCGGATGTCCTTTAAAGATCATCAAAGCAGATTATGCAAAACGAATCCCAATGTTTAAAGGCCTGCATCGATTTTTGCCGGCCATGATCATGTTACAAAACGGAACGGTAAAACAAGTTCCTGTAAGACACTACCCAAGAATTGCCGGTAAAGCAAAATTTCATTTATGGAACAGACTTTTAGGGCCATTAGTCGATTGTTTTGCTTACCTGTGGATGAAGAAAAAATATATCAATTATAACGTTGCTAAAAAAGGATGAGCCCATGGTACGTCTATACCGTAGGTTTTATTGCCCAGATCCTTTTTTCTGGCAGGCTGCTCTTACAATGGATCCTTTCTGAAAAAAATAAAAAGGTTTTGACGCCCAGCCTGTTTTGGAAGTTTAGCCTAATCGCCTCTTTTTTACTTTTTGTTTACGGGGATCTACAAGATGATTTTTCGATCATGTTGGGGCAGGCGATCACCTATTACATTTATATTCGGAATTTACAATTACAGGGAGAATGGGATAAAATGAAGCGTATTTTTCAGCTTTTCATTTATATTTTCCCAGCATTCGTAGTGCTTTACAATTACAATAACGGCACCTTAGATTTGCAGCGTTTCTTTGGTAACGAAAGCATCCCCATCTGGCTGGTTTTACTTGGCACTGTTGCGCAAATAATCTTTAATCTTAGGTTTCTTTATCAATGGATCTATTCTGAAAAGAAAAAAGAAAGCTTACTACCATTAGGATTTTGGATTTTAAGTCTGATTGGCGCCAGTCTTATTTTAATTTACGCCATTATTAGAAAAGATCCTGTTTTATTTACAGGACATATTTTTGGAAGTGTAGTTTACTTAAGAAATATTATCTTAAGTCAAAAGTCTAAACGACAATTAAATGAAGCCTAAATTTCATAGATATCTGCTTGCCCTTGTTGGTATTTGTATTCTTATATTTTTCTTTAACCTGGATGCTATTTATGTAAATATTATGGAAGCCAGAAACTTTGGTTCGGCCAGAGAAATGCTGAATCTAGATCATTGGCTTCTAACCACGTTAAACGACATCCCACGATATGAAAAACCGCCATTGCCAACCTGGCTTACGGCAATTTCAGCAAAAATATTTGGAATAGAAAATCTATGGGCTTTACGATTGCCTGCTGCCTGCGCAGCAACATTACTCGCCGTTTCGCTGTATAAGTTTTCAGCATTAATTAATATTACCCGAAAACAGGCTTTTATGGCTTCACTTATTGCCGTAAGTTCATTTTACATCATTTTTTCTGGTAGAAACGGCCAATGGGATATTTTTACTCATGCCTTTATGATGGTGGCTATCTATTTTCTTTTTCAGTTTTTTAGAGACGAAAGAAAGTTATGGCGTAACGTTATATTGGCCGGAATATTCTTTGGTTTTTCGATACTTAGTAAAGGCCCTGTTTCGCTTTACGCATTGCTTTTACCTTTTGTAATCGCTTATGCTATTGTTTATAAATTTCAGGATTTTAGAAAAAAATGGGGAGCTTTAGTCGTTTTTATAGTGCTTGGTTTAGGAGTTGGGTTATGGTGGTTTGTTTACGTAAGATTAGCCGATCCTGTAGCATTTTTAGAAATCACCAAAGACGAAGCAGCCAACTGGGGAAGTTATAACATTCGCCCGTTTTATTACTATTGGAGCTTTTTTACACAAAGTGGTATCTGGACGATTCCGTCTTTCGTGGCGCTACTTTACCCATATTTAAAAAACAGGGTAAGTAACAAAAAAGCTTACAAATTTGCGATTCTTTGGACGATACTTTCAGTAATTCTGTTATCGATTATTCCTGAAAAAAAATCACGTTATCTTTTGCCGGTTCTTATCCCAATGGCGCTAAATACGTCGTTTTATATCGAATACCTGTTCAGTAATTTTTCAGGCTTAAAAATGAAGGAAAAATGGGTGGTTTATTTCAATTTTGGTCTTATTGCCATCATAGGAATTGCTTTTCCTTTTGCTGCATTTTTCATTTTAGATCTAGACGGAATTTATTATTTATGGTATACCCTTACCTCTATTGCGCTTTTTGGTATTGGTGTTACGATATTTTATTACTTCAGAAAAAACAGGTTTTCAAAAATATTTTATCTCACGGTAGGTTTTATTTGTACGGTGATCGTTTTTGGATTTCCACTGATCGATACCTTGATCGACAACCCAAATTATAAGTCTTTTGCTGAATTAAAAAAACAGGCCGAAAATAACCAATTTCAGGTGTATGAATATAATGGTTTTGGCCCCGAAATTATTTGGGACTATGGAAAACCAATTCCGATATTGGTTAAAAACGACAATCTTTTTTTACCGGAAGAAAATGAGTTTGGATTGCTTCTAAACGTAACAGATACGATCTCTACAGAAGAATTTTCAGGCTATTCTATTCAAAAAATAGATCAATACGATCTAAACCAGGTACATCCTGAAAAATCTGGTTATAAAAACCGATTGATGCGAGATTTTTATATACTTAAAAAGAAAAAGTAAAGTATCTTGGGACAAGCCTCGGGGTATTATAGCCTTTGGCGATGCCAATAAGGCTAAAATTCGATATTTTAAGCAATAAAAAAAGGGAGGCTTTGGCCTCCCTTTTTCAATTTTCTATCATTATTTTCTGGAGACTTATTTAGTTCCAAAATTAAAATATAGTGTAGCTCCCCATAATCTTTGGTGATCATCTCTATGGTGAAATTCGGTTTGCTGACTCTGTGGCCCTAGCTCGGCAGGCTTTTTAAATTTTGTTCCAATTGGGCTTATCGCATCCATAAAAGAGATATTTCCTTCAGGGAATGCAGGATTCGTATTTTCGTTATTCGAATCCTTTGGCGTAAACAATCGAAGAAAAACATCATCTGTTGCCGAAACTATGGTAATTGGCGATTCTTCAGTATCGATAACCGCCCAGTACATCCTGTCGTGATATCCTTTAAATTCTGGGTACCCCCAATCAGATCCCGTTACGGTATTATTATAATCTTTTTGGTGCACGGCAAAATTCTGACCTTTCATTCGGTTTTTCCAAACTCGGTATGGTCCTTTCCCTAACCATTTTACGCCTTTCACTTTTTCTTCAGGATAATCAAAATTGATTCCCATAAAATCTTTTCGACCCCTTAAGAAATAAGAGTAATCTAATTTTAACCAGCCATTGGCCTGCATGGTGTACACCATTTTTCGAATAGGGCCTTCGTATTCCATTTCTACTACCTGATCATTGCCTTTTTGGTAATGTTTCAGGGATTTGAATTTGCTATTCTCATCGGTTAATTTTGGCCCGTTATTAAATGATACCGGAGTCTTTTCATTTTTTACTGAAGTGATTAATCCGTTTTTATTAAAACTAATTTCTACTCCGTTTGCTGAAAGTATAAGGACTCCATCTTTTTCTGAAGCGCTTGCAGAAGCTTCTGAAGTTCCTGAAACAATAGTCTCTGCATTTTCCTCCGGAGATTTTACCGGCCAGGACCAGGTCATGATCTTACGACCATGAGGATCTGTGGCAGTTAAATATAATGCCTCGCTTTGCTCCCAATTTTCTGGAAGATCTAGGTGAAGATATCCCGTAAGATCTGGCTCAATATCTGGTGATTTTGCTTTTCCTGACTTTTGGATTTCACTTTCGGTTTCTGAAGCATTTGGTTTTGGAAAATTAATAAGTTGCCACTCAAATTCACATTCCGATAAATTGGTGAAATGGTAACGATTTTCCAATTTCAACGTTCCATCAAATTGAGGCGTAATATCCATTTTATCGATATACACAGGAGACCAAATTTCTTTAATGGTATAAAAACTTCCTTCTTTTTCGCGATAAGGTCCAACGATCCCGTCTGGCGCCCAGGTTTCTTTGTCTTTTACATCAATAAAGCCATCTTTGTCTGTTCGCACCACACCTTCATCTGCAAAAACCCAAAGGAATCCACCGGCAGATAACGGACTTTCTTGCATAATATTCCAAAAATCTTCTAAACCGGCACCGTGACCGCCGTCATACAATCCGTGTAAAAATTCAGTTGGAAAATACACTTTATCGCCATTGGTAAGTGCATTGTACACATAATCGTAAGAAGGATAGTGCAGTGTATTGGTTTCGCCTAAAGTATTCCACGGATGAATTACAGTTCTATCCTGAATATCATATTTTGGATATTCTTCTAGCAAATTATAATTATTACCACCTTCGTTTCCGTTGGCCCAAATCACGATTGAAGGGTGGTTTACATCGCGAATAATTAGTTCTTTCACCAGTTTTTTACCAACCTCGGTATCATATGCATTTTGCCAACCGGTAAGCTCATCGATTACAAAAAGCCCCAGAGAATCTGTCACTTCTAAGAAATGCTGACTTGGCGGATAATGAGACATTCTAACCGCATTCATATTCATATCCTTTATCAACTCAACATCCATAATACTAAGCGCTCTACTTGCTGAACGTCCTGAAGAAGGCCAGAAACTATGGCGGTTTACACCTTTAAATTTCACTTTCTCACCATTTACATAAAAACCGTCTTTGGCTTTTAACTCTACCGTTCTAAATCCGAATTTCTGAGTGATTGTATGTAAAACCTCATCACCATCTTTAAGGCTTACTTCAACCTGGTAGCGATTAGGAAATTCTGGAGACCATAATTGTGGATTTTCAGCCTGATAGTTTAATGTAGCTTTATCTGATCTTCTATCGGCTTCAGTAGAAAAAACACTTCCTAAAGATTGTCCTTCTAAATCACTAATCTTAGCTTCAATAGTTCTTCCTCTTTTAATATTTTCAGTAAAAACATCCATTTTAAAAGAACCATCGGCTTTTGCATCGATCGCTACACGATCGATATATTCATTCGGTTTTACTTCTAAATAAACAGGTCTGTAAATTCCGGCGAATGCCCAAAAATCGGCATCTTTTTCAGCTCTATTTACAGTATCGTTATCTGAAGCATTTTTAACCTCAACTTCGAGCAAATTTTCTTCGCCAAACTTTAAAAAGCTGGTAATATCATATTTAAATCGATAGAAACCGCCCTGATGAACAGGCCCAACCAATTTACCGTTTACCATAACTTTGGTATCTGTCATCACTCCTTCGAAAACAAGCTCGATCGTCTGTGATTTCCATTCTTTTGGTACAGAAAATTGATGCTTATATTGGCCAATAGCGGCAGATTCTGGTTGTAATCTTCGCCAATCGTGACCGTAAGTGTAAATCCCGAAACCTTCGAGCTCCCAGTTTGAAGGAACGGCAATCTTAGACCATTCACCACTTTTTCGGCCTTTATCAATCTTGAAATCCCAATCTACTCGATGATCTTTATCGGTACCCGAGAGGTATATCGTTTCTGTTTGCTGGGCGAATAGTTGAAAACAACTACAAATACTTAAGGCCAGAAAAACAGCAGTTTTATTTAAATTCATTGGTTAAATTTATAGGTTTATTAAACTCGATTCTTGTAAAAAAAGAATAATTCCATTTAACTGAAATCAATCTACTAATTTTAAAGGGTTTAAAAGAAATAGTGATTCAGAAAAAATGGAACTATCCTACAATTCACACAAACTTACTTAAAACTAATATCCGGGGTTTTGGATTAAAAGATCGTTTCTATTCATTTCGTCCAACAATATTGGAAGTAAATAGGATTTATTCATCCAGTTTCTATTTTGAACTTCGATGATTTCATAATCTACATCGTCACTAGCATATTGGTGTTCGATTCTTATTCCTTCTACATCTTCGATAACCTGCGGTGCGATCATCCAACGTCTTATATCAAAATAACGATGTTGTTCATAAGCTAGTTCTACTTTTCTTTCGTTGCGATAGCGATCCATTAGAGCTGCTCCAGATTCATCTGCAGGAACATCTGGCATACCAGCACGATTACGAATCATGTTTAAATATATTTTTGCTTCAGCTTCCTGACCTAGTTCTATACTTGCTTCAACATAATTTAAAATTACTTCAGCATAACGAATTTGGCGCCATGGTAAACGCTGAGTTTCATATTGATGGTCGATCGAAGGATCGATGAACTTTCTTAAATAATAACCTGTATAGGTTCCGTTCCAATCTTCGATAGGACTTTGTCTTGTATCTAACCCAGGAGTAAATGTTCCATCAGCATTTTCCCAAAAACCGGTTTGAACAATACCTTCTGGGTCTGCTGCGATAACATCGTCTGGCCGCTGTCTCCAATTTGCTCCGTCGTATAAAATACTAGCATAAAATCGAGGATCACGATTTTCGTAAGGATTTTCAGCCTCTGGGCCATTCCAATTGAATTCTGTTCCATCAATCATTTCATAAGAATCCACGAGCTGTTGTGTTGGTGTATGGTTACCCCAGTTGTGATATCCATTAGGACCATAAAATCTACCAGGACTTGGTGCCTGCCAGTCTCCATCGTTAATATCATCATAGAAACTAATAAGAATGTCTTCTTCGTTTCCATTATTTAAGAATAGGTTGGTGTAATTTTCTCTTGCTTCCTGTGGTGAAGCAGGACTTGTACCACCATATAAGTTATAAATACCAAGATCGATAACTGCTTTAGCCGCATCCTGAGCTGCCTGCCAACGTTGCGTTTGAGAACCGCCGGTATAACCAACTAATTCTGGATTAGCATAGCCATCTGTCCACGATGCATTAGAGTTAAAAAGATCACTCGCTGCATAAAGTAAAACTCTCGATTTTAAAGCTAATGCTGCTCCTCTGGTTGCACGAGCCTTATCTCCTGAAAGTGGTAAAGCCGCAGCTGCAGCATCTAGATCTGCTACTATGAAATTTATGGTTTCTTCAAAGCTACTTCTGGCGATCATAAAATCATCATCTGGCCCGTAAGCCCTATCAACGATTGGCACGCCTCCATAAAAACTCATAAGCCAGTAATAAAAGTTCGCTCTTAGGTAATGTACTTCACCTGTTAAACGCTCTACTTCTTCTCCTTGAAGATCAGACTCAGCTATTCTCTCAAAAAACACATTACAGGAACGAATATTATCATAAAGATTGTTCCATGTAATATTTCTAAAACTGGTAAGCCAGTGCCCTGGATCTAAAATACTTACATAACTAGGGCTAATCTCACTATTTAAGATAGGATTCACCTCTGCTCTTTTAGTCATAGAGATATCACTAAGAGAAGCTAACATTTCTAATTGAAAACCGTATTGCTGGCCAAGATAAATATCATTTACATAAGCATTCACTAAAGCGGCATCTGTCCAAACTGCTGCATCTGAATATTGCCCAAGTGGCTTAACTTCTAAAAAGTCTTCACTACAGGACATTAATAATAAAACAGATGAGAGTATTAATAGTTTTATTCTTTTCATAATATTCTATTTAAAAATTTATGCTTGCACCTACATTCACTACTTTATTTAACGGATAGTTATAACCCGAACCACTGGTGCTCTCTGGATCGTAATCGTCGATATGTGGGCTATACGTTAATAAGTTAAAGGCACTTAAATAAACTCTAAAGTTTTTCACTAAGATCGAGCTAGTAACAGACTCTGGTAAGGTATATCCTAGTTCGATGTTCTTAAGACGAACATAATCTGATTTTCTTAACCAGTAGGTATTTTGCTGATTTACCCAATATTCACCATTTCTATTGTAAGTTCTTGGATCTTCTGTACTTGGATTTTCAGCTGTCCAGCGATCTTCGTAGAAGCTTTGCAAATAGTTACCAAAATCACCAGATTCTGTTGTTTCATAAAAATATCCTCCTGAAGCTCCCTGTAACAGTACAGCCAGGTCGAAGTTTTTATAATTCATTGAGATATTTAAACCTCCTGTAAATGTAGGAACTCGACTTGCATCATATCTAACTCTGTCGTTTCCGTCGATAACTCCGTCATCATTATAATCTTCGAAAATGATATCTCCAGGTCTTGCTCCTTCCCAGGATGGATAATTATCGATCTCCTCCTGAGTTTGGAAAATTCCAATAGCATTATAATATAATCCAGCGCCAATTGGTCTTCCTGTAGATTGCTGATATTCTGGTCTTCCCTGTTGCTCATCCCAGAACAAGATCTCATTCTTAGAGTAAACACCGTTTAATCCAATATTTAAACGTAAGTCTGAAATATTAGTGCGATAATCTATATTGAAATCAAATCCCTGGTTTTGAGATCTACCAATGTTTTCACCTGGAAGCGATAGTCCTGTAGTATTAGGTACAGATGCATTTCTTGCCCAAAGTATATCTTCTCTTAAATAATGGAAGTAATCTACTGTTAAAGAAAGATCTCCTCGTAGAAAATCTAGATCTAAACCAATATTCTTTTGAGTTGCTGTTTCCCAGGTTACATTTCTATTAGGAATTACCCCTTCGTAAAGTGCCTGGCTTTGCGTATTACCGCCGTTATTGATATAAAGAAGATTATTTAAATTATAATTCGCTAAATATTGGAAAGGACTTATAGCATCGTTACCCGTTTGTCCCCAGGATGCTCTAAGCTTAGCAAAACTGATAAAAGGTACAGCATCTTCCCAGAAGTTTTCTTTTGAAATCACATATCCTAAAGATACACCAGGGAAAAACCCGAATCTACCAGACTCTTCAAAAATGTAAGACCCCTGATATCTCCAAACAAATTCAG